>JAYUDQ010000023.1:0-2787 GCA_043739745.1 Acidimicrobiia bacterium
CGTCGGCGGCCAGGTCGACGCGGACCCGCCGGCCCGATCGGAGGACGATGCCATTGGCCCCGCAGTCCAGACGGCGAACACCCCCGGCCCGAGATGCACCCGCCGGAACCGGCGAGGTTTGCCACGTGCCGACGACTGTTCCGGCCGGCGGCCCGGAGCCATCGCCGATCCGCAGGACGTGGGGCGATGCACTGGACACCCAGCGCCAGCCACTCAGCAGGTCGGTGAAGTCGGTGAGCGAGTCGGACACGACAACGACGCCGTAGTGACCGGACCTCCACTCGTCGAGTGCGGACCGCACGGCAACGTCCTGTCGCGTGGAGGCGTTCATCATCGCCCCGCGGCGACGGGCGTAGAGGAAGAGCGTGGGGTCCCAGGCGAAACCCATCGCGCCGACGACCTCGTCGGGGTGCGTCGCGACGGCCAGTTCGCGGGCGGTTGCGAGGATCGGATCCGCCGTGTTGGCGGCACCGATCGACGACATGGTGGACGCCGGGCTGAGCAGCATCGAACTGCTCAGGAGCACCGCCGTGCTCAGCACCACGGGAAACCTGGCGTCACGCAGCCACACAGAACCAGCGTCCGACTGCCGAGAACGCCAAGCCGATGTGGCGAGGTCCGCGGCATACCGCATCCCGGCGCCGACCAACAACGCAATGCCGGGGCTGATCGCTACGACGTAGTAGGTGTGCGCCATGTACAGCGGCAGGAACACCGCCACCGGGAGCACCACCGCGGCGACCATCGATGCCCAGACGAGCGACTGACGTGCTCCGATCGGACGTGCCCGGCGTACGCCGCCGACCGCGAACAGGATCCAAACGCCACCCAAGGCCAGCGGCCAGACGGTCCGGCCGAACACATGCCCCCAGTTGGCGAGCACGAAGCGCTGCCCGAGGTGGCCGAAGTTGAAGGTCCGCAAGCCCGCGCTGGTGTTGACTGCGGTGAGCGGGTGGGCGGCTTTGAGCGAGTCGGCCCATCTCGTCCACACCATGCCGGCGGCCAGCGCCGGGGCGATCACTGCGCCGGTGAGGACGAGGCGACGGAGCCACGGGACGATCCCGCCGGGACGCCCGCGTGCCCCCAGGAGCAGCACTGCGCCGAGCGGGACCAGCCAGAACACGCCGGTCGTGATCTTCACCGCCATCGCCAGCGACGCTGATACGCAGGCGGTCGCGGCCCACAGCATCGAGCGCGCACCACGGCCCTCACGACAGCGGAACGCGGCGACGATCGCGGCGAGCGACAGAGCGGTCGCCATGTACTCGATCAGGCCCGCCTTGCCCCACGCGAGCGAGAACGGCGAGAACAGGAAGGCGGCCAGGCACAGCCGCGCCCCGATGCGGTCCAGAAGGCGACGGGCGAGAGCGAACAGCAGCGCGCCGGTCGCAACGAAGCACAGCACGGCACATCCGCGCACCGATGCTTCGAGCGACACGCCCCACGCCATCGGGATGCTGGCCATGGCCTGGAACAGCGGGAGCTCGAACACGAGGACGAACGGCCTCCCGAGCACCGGCACCATCGGACGCAGCAGGTCGATGCCGTGTTGATGGAACTCGAGCGCGGCGTAGGCGGTCTGACTCTGGCGGAACGCGTGCTGACCGACGAACGGGTCGGCGAGGAACGGGAGCCGCAGGAGCGCGGCTGCGAACAGCAGTCCCGCCGCAACACCGTCGAAGCCGGCCAGGCGCAAGCGGGCACGCGCTGCCACAGCGCCGACGCTCCTGCGAATGGCCGACATGAGTTTTCCTTCGACGGGCCGCTGACCGTTCTTGAACGGTCGGAACCCGGCGTGTCGCGCGCCCGACCGCTCAAGCGCGGACGTCACCGCGTCGATCGATCGGTCCGTGGCCACAATCCGGACCGATCGGGAGACGACGTCCCCGGGTCGGGCCGGCGCCGACTCCTCTGAGGTCTGCGATCAGTCCGCTGGACCGGCGCGCCGCGCAACTCCGACGCCTCGACAGCCCGAACGCACCGGCGCGCCTCCCGACGAGACCCAACTCCGCAGCGACACGTCCTCGCCCCGCGCCCGCCGCCGCTTCCGCCGGTCATGGTTGGATGCGGTCGTTCTCCTCGCGTTGCTCGTAGGGGTCGGCTTCGCCCGTGACCCGCGCGGCTTCCTGAACTCCGACGTCGCGCCCAAGCTCATCACGGTCGAGCGGATGATTGCGCATCGCACGCTCGACGCCGACGTCGGCTACTGGGCGCAGGCCGATGATCCCGAAGCAACCCTGCATCCGCTCGCCGTCGACTTCACGTTTCGGGTCGGGGAGCGCCGGATCATCTCGTGGACCGTGCTCGACCTGCTCGTCCTCCTCCCGCTCGTCGCGCTCGGCGGGTTGCGTCTGGCGCTGCTGCTTCCCATGGGCTCGGTCGTGGCTGCTGCGCTCGCCGCGGGCGCGCTCGCGAGGCGCATCCGTCAGGAACGGACGTGGGGTGCCGAGCTCCCTCGCAACGCGCCCCCGGGCAACGCGCCCCCGGGCAACGCCTCCGTCGAGCGCTCGGGCCGGATCGCCTTCTGGGCCATCGGCCTCGGCACGCCGTTGCTCGTCTACGGGATGGACATCTGGGAGCACGCGCCTGCGGTGGCCCTCTGCGCGTGGGCGCTGGTTCTGCTGCACGACGTCGCGATCGGCCGTATGCAAGGTGACACGCCTCCACGCCCGGGTGCGCCGCTCATGCGCCGCGCCACCGGCTTCGGCCGTCCTCTCGTGGCCGGTGTCCTCCTCGGCATGGCGGGGGCGCTGCGGACCGACGCCGTGCTCTTCGGCTTCGTGGCCA
>JAYUDQ010000024.1:0-2787 GCA_043739745.1 Acidimicrobiia bacterium
CCCGTTTCCGGCCTCGGTGATGACCCAATGCATCGCCCGCGTTGTCGAATCTGTCGATGAACACCCGCGTACGGTCACCATCCTCTACGTCAACACTCACTGCCACGACCAGATCGTTGCGACTGGCCGGGTCACGTTCGAGTCAGTGGGTCGAACCCCGCACGGCAATGACATCAAGCACTATCGCTTGACGTGACCCTCGGGGCTGTCAAGCACTCTGTGTCAACGTTGCGATCTGAGCGGTGCTCAAGACCGTCGAAGCGAAGGCGAGGAGAGATTTCGGCTTGAATCGATGACATCGATGCGGTCCGCGCGCTGGCCGACTTCGGCGCTGGTCATCGGCGCGCAGTTGACGTTCCGCATCCCTACTTTCATGAGCTTCCTCCGGTTGGGCGGCCGTCGAGCCTGAGGCGGCGGATGTGGTCACGCGCCGACCCCGAGGTCCCGGCTCCCGTGGGCAGACACGGACCGCGTCGCCGTGTCGTTGACCGTCCGAACTTCGGTGAACGACGACGGACGACTGATCCTGCCCTTTTCGGTGAATCGTGTTCGCGACGTTCCCACGGTCGCATCGGCCCAAGATCTGTCGAACGTCCCGCTTGAGCGAGCCAACAAGACAAGTGAAGCGCCACTCGCGCGTCGTCGGGATCTTCACGTAACGACGCCGGCCTGATTCGGCATGATCGGCGCGGCCTCGCCGACCGACACGACGAGTGGGCACACCTCGAACCCGACTACTCAGCGGAGCTCTGCCTGTCGCGAGGGTCTGTGACGGGGCGTCGGACGTCGTTGACGGGCGTCACGCCTGCAACGGGAAACGCGCGCGTGATGCCTGATCCATTGCTGTCGGTCGAGAGCGCGCATCAGCAGGATCGGAGCGCTCGGATCGAGGTTGTCCGGGGCGTGGTGCTCGCGTCCGCGAGCGCCCCTGATCCGCTGTTATACGGGTGATCGGTAGACCTGTGGGCTGGGGTCATGCAAGCACGCTCACGTGGTGGTGTCGAGGTTGTCGAGGAGGTTGGTGAAGAGCCGGGCTCGTTCGGCTTGGTCGTGGTCGGCGGCGTGGTCGCGTTGGCGGATGAGGACGGGCACGAACTCGGTGGTGGTCTCGAAGAAGCCGCAGCGTTCGCAGATCGATTCGTGGATGCAGTCGAGGGCGGCGGGGCGGGTGCAGTTCCCGTTGCCGAGGAGTCTGTGATGGTCGGCGGCGAGGCCGGTCATGATCTGGCCGGCAGTGTCGGCGTGTAGCGGTGCGCCGGGTCGGTAGTTGGCCTCGACCGCGCTGGTGACGCGGAAGTATTCGTCGGCGATGGTGCGGTCCGAGATACGCGCGTAGGTCATGGTCATTTTCATGGATCGGTGGCCGAGGAGCGCGGCGATCGCTTCGAGGCTCATGCCGCGGTTGATGGCTTGGGTGGCGAGGGTGTGGCGGAGTTGGTGGGGGTGCACGGGCCCGACGCCGGCGCGCTTCGCGACGGCAGCGACGTAGCGGTGGATGGTGCGCCGGTCGAAGGGTCGGCCGTCGTCGCGTTCGACGAGTCGTCCCGACCGTGCTGGTGGCCGGGTGGCGTGGTGGTGGTCGATGAGCTCGACGAGCATTGGGAGGAGCGGCACGTAGCGGTCGTTGTGGAGCTTGCCGACGGGGATGCGAAGCCAGTGGATGTCACCGATCAGGATCATGGCGTCGTCCTCGAGGCCGGACAGTTCCCCCGACCGGATCCCGGTGCGGGCGAGGATCTCGACCATGAGCCGCCGGCGCGGGTTCGGGTCGGTGGCGAGGCCTGCCATGAACTTCGCCGCGGTGGGGTCGTCGAGGAACTTCGGGAGTGGTTCGTCGCGGTTGGGGAAGTCCCCGGCGAAGATCGGGACGCGGGCGGGCGCGTCGTCGTAGCCCCACTCGATGATCCGTTCGAAGAACGTGCGGAGCAGCCCGAGCCGCCCCGAGATCGTGGTCGCGGACAGGGCGCCGCGCCGGCCGGGCCGACGGGCGAGCCAGCGCTTGTAGTCCTCGAAGTGACCGCGGGTGACCTGAGCCATGGTCCGACACGTCGGGTCGCTGGCGGTGACGCACCCGGCGAACTGGCGCAACGTCAGGTCGACGGCGAGGACCGTGGCGGGCCGGGCGGACACTGCGAGCTGGTCGAGGTATCGGGCCATCGTGGCGGCCATCTGTGGGGCCGCCACGATGATCTGGGGCCAGGAGATCTCCTGAGCCTGTCGACCGGCGGCGACGGGCGCCTCGGCGAGGAACGCGATGGCGGGGAGCGGTCGGGTGCTCATCGGGTCGCCTCGACGGTCGCCCGCGTCTCGATCGTGGCGGCGGCGCGCCAGTACTCGTCGGCGAGCCAGTCGGCGCCGAGGTGCAGGTAGATCCGGGTCGATTCGATCGAGCGATGACCAGCAAGCGCTTGGAGCGCCTCGATGCCCATGCCCGCCTCACGCAAACGGGTGAAGCAGGTGTGGCGCAGCTCGTGACATGTGCCCCGGGTCAGCCCGGCTCGTTCCCGAGCTCCGGCCATCACCTCGTCGAGTCCGGACGCGGACAGCGGACCGCCCCGAGTTGGTCCCTTCAACGCGACGAACACCCGGTCGGTCTCGGCGCCGGCCGGGCGTTCGCTGTCGAGATACGCAGCGACGGTCGCGAAGAACGTCGTCGAGATCGGCACGAGACGCTCGTGGCCACCCTTGCCGTCAGCGACGAAGACTCGCCACTCGCCGAGGCGAAGATCCTCGAGCCGCAACCCGAGGACCTCGCAGCGGCGCAGCCCCGCCAGCAACATCGCTTGG
>JAYUDQ010000025.1:0-2781 GCA_043739745.1 Acidimicrobiia bacterium
GCGACGTCGAGTACCGCCTGCGTGGCGCGGCGCGTCATCTCGGCAACCGATACCGTGCTGATACCTCCGGTGTGCGGGCTGACGACCACGTTGTCCATCGCCAGTAGGGGCGAGGCGGCGGGCGGTTCTGTTTCGAACACGTCGAGAGCGGCACCGGCGATCACGCCGGACTGGAGCGCTTCTACGAGGGCGGCCTCGTCGACGATCGGACCACGGGCGGCGTTCACAAGGACTGCATCGGGTCGCATCATGCGAAGCGTCTCGGCGTTGATGAGATGGCGCGTGGTGGGGAGCAGCGGGCAGTGCAATGACACCACGTCGCTCGTGCTGAGCAGCGTGTCGAGCGGCGTCGAGGCGTGGCCGATTGCGGGATCGTGGATGAGCAGCTCGACGCCGAATCCCTGTAGGCGCTCGGCGACGAAGCGTCCGATGGCGCCACAGCCGACGAGCCCCACGGTGGCGCCGGTCAGCTGACGTGGGGTGTAGTGGCCGGTACGATTCCAACCTCCACTGCGCACATCGCGATCGAGTTCGGGGATGCGGCGCAGTAGCGCAAGGATCAAGGCGATGGTGTGGTCCGCTACGACCTGCTCATTGCCGCCGGGTGTCGTGGCGAGACAGATCCCACGTTTCGAGGCCTCAGCGACGTCGATCGAGTCGTAGCCGACACCGACTCGAGCGATCACACGCAACGCTGAAGAACTGGCGAGAACCTCTGCGGTGAACGGGTCGGTCGAGACGATCGCACCGAACACGCCGTGCAGCATTGGGGCGAGCTGTGCTGGTGAGCGGTGCCCGCGCTTGGGTTCGAGCCGCACGTCGAATCCGGCGGCGACTAACGCTCCGCCCAGATGGGGGTCGTCCATGTCGTAGTCGGGCCACGTGACGAGCACGGCGTTGCTGTCAGAACCGAGCACCGTTGGTTCCTCTCCGGCGGCCCGACCGGCGGCGCGCAGTCGAGCTGCGCTCGACCAACTTCGGCATCAAGATGTGACGCGACGCCGTCGTGCGTCCGGCGAATCGCTCGCTGAGGAGCGTTGCTGCGAGTTCCCCGATCTGCAGCCGCGGTTGGTCGATGCTGGTGAGGCCGAGGCGCTGCTGGGCGGCGAGATTGCTGTTGTCGTAGCCGACGATTGAAATGTCGTTCGGCGTCGTCAAACCGAGCGTCGCCAGCCTCTCTATCGCTCCCATCGCGACGAGATCGTTGGCCGCGAAGATTGCGCTAGGCGGGCGCGTCTTCAAGAGTTCATCGACGCCGTCTGCTCCGTGGGCAAGCGTGAATCCACCGCCGGCGACCCGGACATACTTCTCGAGGCCGAGGCGCCGCATGGCTCCGAGGTACCCGGTGCGCCGGGCAGCTGCTGCGGCCGGCAAGCTGCCACCATCGAGGTGCGCGATGTCGCGGTGACCGAGTTCGTACAAGTGCTCGACTGCGAGCCTGGCGCCCTTGCGGTCGTCGCCGACGATCACGTCGACGGCGGTAGTGCGAAGCTTACGTGCGATCACCACGGTGGGAATGGCCTTGCCGAACTCTTCGAGCTCGCGCTCACGTATGCCCGGTCCGATCAGCATCGCACCAGCCATTCGATAACTGCGGAACATCTCGAGCACCGAACGCTCGAGGTCTGGCTGATCACCCATCCCCATCAGGATGTGGAAGTTCGACTCGCGCATCGGCCAGTGGAACCCGTCCACGATGTCGGCGAAGAACGGGTTGTGCAGATCGCTCATGAACACGCCGATGGCACGGGAGGATTGCGACGCGAGGTCGCGGGCTCCGGTATGAGGCACATACCCGAGATCATTGACGGCTTGATGAATCAGGCCCTTCGTGTAGTCACCCGCCCCGGGCATTCCGCGCAGCGTGACGGACACGAGCGTCCGCGACACACCGGCTCGTTCGGCTACGTCGTCAAGGGTCGGTCTCCGCACCAGCCGCACATTACTGAAGCGCTACAGTTTTGGCAAGTACTTGCAGGAACTGCAGCGCTTCAGTATCGTGCGAGGACTGAGTCGAGTGGGGGCATTGTCAAGGCCGAGCACCGGTGAAGCTCCGGTTGGCCGACACGGATCTCGTCTCGCCGAGCAGTGCCCGCCGAAGTGACGCAACCACGTCACGACTAACAACGGACAGGAGCTCGACCCGTCGATGGTGCAGGTTCTTCGCGCCCATCGGCGTGCGATGCTCTCGCGGCCGGCATCGGCAGGTGTCGGCAATGTCGGGGATCGGCTCGTGTTTTGTGGGCCCGATGGTGCGCCGCATCATCCTGAGCGTGTCTATCAAGCGTTCCGACGGGCGGTGATCTGCCACCATCTGCCTCCGATCCCGTTGCATGGTCTGCGGCACACATGGGCGACGCTCGCCCAACTGATGGGCGTCCACCCGCGTCGTTCAGGAACGCCTCGGACATTCGAACATCGCGATCACGTTGCAGACCTATTCACACGTGTTGCCGATCATGCACGACGACGCCGCAGCAACCGTCGCCGCACTGTTCATGCCCGGGTACTCGATGTGAGTACCGGTTGCGACAGGGCGACCCGCTTAGATCTGGCCGTCGCCGCGATGGCCATCGGGGGGTCTGCAGCCTCCGGCAATCTGCTCAGTTGTCGTACGCGTCGTGGCGTCGAAGCCATTCCATGGGCCAGGCGAGGTTGTCCTTGTCGCGTCCGCTGGGTGCCCGACGAGGGCGGCGGCGGCGGCGAGCCCGACGACTGATCGTCGGGAGAAGCTGTCAGTCGCCGACCCAGGCGGTCGCTTCGATCTCGACGAGCATCGCC
>JAYUDQ010000026.1:0-2780 GCA_043739745.1 Acidimicrobiia bacterium
ACGCGGGTCGCAGACGACATCTGTGCGGTAGCCGGGGACATGGATGAGACCGGCATAGCCGTCTGGCCCGTACTCGATCCGACTGAGGTACTCCGAGACGGCCTCGACGAAGACGCGTTGGCCGTTACGAACGACTACGAGTTGTTCGATCAGATCGACGTCGCTGCCGTCGGTCTTGCCGAAGTCGAACAGCACCTCGGCGCCGTCGGTGTAGAGGCGGGACGACGCAAGCGCGTGAGAGACGCCCATCTCGCGCTCGAGGGCGGCGAGCGCAGGACGAACTCGCTGCATCGGCACGCCCGCCCGCCGCACCGCCGCAAGGACGAGCCCTTCTGCGAGTCCGACGAAGGGAATGCTCGGAGCTGCTCCGGTTGCCGGGAACGCAGTAACGACGGCTTGGCCCACGACTGGCCGACCGGCCGGGCGCGCGCGCTCGTAACCCTTCGTCCACGTGGCGAGCGTGGTCGCGGGTACCCCGATCACTCGTGCCGCTTCGGCGACCGTGTACAGCGGTGTTCTGAATCGAAGGTCATCGCTCATATGGGTTCACCTCCTTGCGGGCCGAGACCAGTCACAGCATGGCAGCCGCTTGTGACAGCGACCTGCCTTTGCGCTTCATGCCCGGCCTTGGCGTTCCGAGCGTTCACGACCAGTGCTGCGGTCGGCGGCGGAACTACGGGTGCAGGCGTTGCTTGGTCGAGCGGTAAGGGGCCTGGAGTTTGAAGTGTGGCGTTGGCTGGCTGCACGGGTCGGGGTCGCTGAGTTGTTCGAGCCACGCCCCGACAGCGATGTTGGCGTTTCGAGCCCGGTGAATGTCGCCGCCGACGGCTGCCAAGGCGCCGACGGTCTCGCGGAGCTCGTCGGGTTCTTCCCCATGCCACGGCTTGAGGGCGAGGTCGATGGCGGATCGCCATGGCTCGTTCGAACGTTGACATCGTCCACTGCCGACGCGCACGACACGATGAACTCGGCCTCGAGTTCGCCCAGCGCGTTTACAAGCTGCGGATGAAGCGGGCTCAGCAAGACCGATCTCGCCGAGCACTCGCGGACCCTGTTGACTCGTGTGAGTTTGGCCTGATCCGGCTTTCGAAACGATGCGACGATGTCTGGATGGAGCCATACCCCGCCACGTGCTCGAACCCTGACTGCCGTCGTCCGTGGCCCGAAGGACAGTCCGGCTGCCCATACTGCGGTTCGACCCATCGTCAGGTAGCCATCAGCATTGAGACGGATCAAGCGACACGTCCAGCGCTGGTTGGGCACAAGCCATCTTCGGCCACGCCCGAAGTGATCTTCACGGAGGATCCGATACGTGCTGTTCGTGCCGAAGGGCACGCTGGCAATCAGACGACCGTGTACCCCCAACCAGCACAAGCGCAGGCCACAGCACATGACCCAACCGGCGTAGCGGAGAGCTCGGGACCACACGCAGAAACGATTCGTACGGTGAACACAACGAGAGAAACGCAATCGACGACTGTTCCTGAACGAGCAACGCTTGAGCTGCGAGGGCCGACACCCAAGAACGAAGAGGGCGGTCTTCAGGCGTGCCATATTCTCCGGCAGCACCTCAACTCGCGTGGTGCGGATCTGTCCGAGTTCAGTGACGTGGGTAATGCGGCGGGCGCCACGCGGCATGATGCCCGCGGCGATTCGGACGTTGATGCTGTGGCGGATCGTTTAGTTTAGACGAGAACGGGGCCGTCATCGGCCGCGTCGAGGTTCAGGTGACTCGTCCCATGAGTGCTCGATCTTTCGCCGCACTTGCGCGAACACAGCCCGTCGACGGCACCGTTGAGGACTTCGCACGTGACATTTTCGATGCGATCTGCGCCAAGGCGAGAAAAACTTCGCCTGACCGGCGCATTGAGATCACTTTGGTCTTGGACGCAACAACGGCCACACATACGGTCATGTACGGCGTGCGGAGCGCCTTCGACCAACTTCACCGCTCCGACGTGGCAGCGGCAGGCTTTCAGGCAATCTGGCTCGTTGGTCCGACCAGCAAACTTTGCTTCCGGCTCGACGACCTGCCTGAGCCCTGAGGGCGCAGGCGTTCCGGGTTGTCGCCTTCCCGTAGACCTTCTCCGCTGACCAAGTGATCACGCTGCCAGCCCTCGCACGCCGCAGTCGTCCCATTCACCGCCGCGTGGCCTCTCGGTCTCGGCCATGCTGATTGTCCGGCAGATGCCGGATCCGCCCTGCCGCCAGATCCGGCCTCGGCCAGTTGTGCCGCTCACGCCGCGGCTTGGAAAAGCAGACGCGTGGCGGGCCCAAACCGACAGAATGCACTCGTGGAAGTCCCAAACCCGACAAGACGCACGGGAAGCCGTTTGGTCAGCGCGCCAGGAGTTCCGGCTGAAGACCACCAACGGATGCTTCGCCAGGTCCCGAAGGCGATATTCGATGACGAGGGCGAGGAGATGCTTCCGGCCTCACGCCGTGTAGGTCCGTGCCGCATCTGTGGGGTCGTGGCGGAGCTAACGGAAGAGCACATTCCACCAAGGGGGGCCTTCAACAAGAGTCGAACACAGGCCTATGACATTGACGACTTGATCGGAAATGACGACCTTGATTCGCCGCCGACCGGTCTGACTGTTCAAGGAGGAATGCGGGGCTACGTGCTCTGTGAGTCCTGCAACAACATCACCGGGACCAATTGGGGCCGGGAGTACCAGGAGTGGGCACGTCGGGGCGTGGCGACGCTGGTCTCGACCAGCAAAACACCGGAGGAGCTTGACGTCGTCGACGGATACCTGTATCAGAAGGTGTCCTTTCTC
>JAYUDQ010000027.1:0-7223 GCA_043739745.1 Acidimicrobiia bacterium
GGAACGCCGTGCCCGAGGCGCTGGTTCGGATGCAACGACTGCGCCGCTCTCGGGGTCAGCGCCCTCAGCCGTGAGGGCGTTCGCGCCCGTCTTCGGCCCGCGGGTCGTGCGTTTGCGGTCTTCCTTCGCCCGCGGCTTGGTTGGTGCCACCCGGGCCCGGATGCGGGCCTCCGAGCGCACACGGCCGAAGAGTCCGCTCTTCACCTCCTCCAACACTTCAATCTCCGCCTCGTTGCGATCAACTCCGAGTCGGTCGAGCGCAAGCTCAACAGCCTCGTCAACCGACTTCCCCGTTGTCTCTACCCACTCCACGGTCAGCGTCCTTTTCTTTTGGTGGCCTGCGGTTTGGCCGGTCGCGAACCCTGCGGGGCGCCCGATGAACCCACTCCTACAGATGATCCATTGCTGCCGGAGGCCGGCGGGTTTCCCGCAGCAGGTCCTGCCTTTGACTTCGTGCCCGCACCCGGCTTCGGCGACGCGGACACCTTCGGGGCGGACGCCTTCGGGGACGCCAGCGCCTTGGCGGCAACCGGCTTCTTGGCACTCTCGGTCTTCTTCGCCGCAGCCTTGTCGATCTTCGGATCCACCTCGACCGCATCGACGTCGATCACGGCTGCATTCTTCGGCATCGTCCGGAAGAGGATCTCCTGCTGCCCGATTGTCCAGAGGTTGCTGGCAAGCCAGTACACAACCAGGCCGGCGGGCATGCTGTACGAGAAGATTGCCATGAAGATCGGGAAGATCTTCATGATGTTCTGCATCTGGGCACCTTGACCGGTCGCCGGAGCCGGGTTCTTCTTCGTGGCCATTGCCTGCTGCACCCAGCCGCTCACCGCATACGCAACCACGAGGGAGACGTAGGGAAGTCGATGCGCAAACGTCCCACCGACGCCGGATGCGGACTGTGCCAGGTCGAAGCCCCATGACACCAGCCGCCCACCACTCTTGACGATGGCCCTGTACATGTCCGAGCCCGCGTCGAGGTAACTGGGCTTGGGAACGGTGATCTGCAGCCAGGCCAGCTGACCCGAATGCGACAACCCGCGGATGACGCGGAACAACGCGATGAAGACCGGGATCTGCAGCACGAGGGGGAGGCAGCCCGCCGCAGGGTTGATGCCTTCCTGCTTGTAGAACTTCATCAGCTCTTCGTTGAGCTTCTGGCGATCGTCCTTGTACTGCGCCTGCAACTTCTTGACCTGGGGCTGAACCCTTGACATAGCGGCCATCGACCGGGTCTGCTTGGCCGTCAGGGGGAACAGGATCAGCCTGACGGTGACCGTCAGCAGGATGATCGAGACGCCGTAGCTCTTCGTCAGTTGGTAGAAAAAGGAAAGAAGCTTGCCCAGGATGTCAAACATGCGAGGGCTCCTGCCTCGAAGGGGGAATGAGGTCGACGCCGCTCCCGCCACCGGGACGGCAGCGCCCGATGCGACGTGCGGTCAGCCAGCTACCACGCAGGGCACCGTGCACCTCGATGGCTTCGGCACCGTACGCGGAGCACGACGGCACAAATCGGCACGGTGATGGACGCCCGGCGCGAACGGCCTGGTATGCGTGGATCACACCGATCTCCGCTCGAGCCAGTAGCGAAACGCCCTGACGCGTCTGCCCCGTGTTCATCAGCTGACCTGCAGCTGGAGAACGATCCTGTCGACTGCGCCAAGCGCATCGTCAACAGCGTCCCGGAGCTCCGCAAACGTGCAGTTGGCCGCTGCCGCTTGGGGTCGGAGCAGCAACGCCCGGTTGGGCAGCTCATGCTGATCGAGCAGGGTGCGCAGCCGCCGCCGCAGCTTGTTGCGCACAACCGCACCGCCAACGTGCTTGCCGATCGCAAATCCCACCTCGGGAACTGCCGTGGGATCGCCTATGACCACGGTCAAAAGGCCGCGGCGGACTCGGGTGCCGCTCGCAGACATGCGGCTGAAGATGCGGCGACCACGAAGCGGTCGCGTGGTGGATCCCATGGGGAGATGGCCGGGGCCAGCTCTCAGGCAGAGAGCCGAGCGCGGCCCTTGGCGCGCCGGGCCTTCAGAACGGCTCGCCCGCCCGCTGTGGCCATACGGGCACGGAAACCGTGCTTCTTTGCCCTTCGACGGGCATTTGGCTGGAATGTGCGCTTCACCGAGACCTCCAAGATGTGGCCGCAGAGAACTCCGAGGAAGACCTCGATGCACACGGCGCAGAACCCGAAAACGATAGCAGTGAAGGGCGGTCGCGTTTTGCGGCTGAAGGCGAGAAGCGAGGCGGTGTCATGCCGAAGCGGGGTCGTCCACAGGGTGCTACCGTGCCCGCCGCTGACGTCAGCCGAGATCCGGTCTTCCCTCCGGGGTCGCAGAAGTTGCCAACCCCGCCAATGATCGAGCGCTGGTAGTCAGTACCCATAGGGTATCCACACCTGTGGATGAAGATGTGGATAGTCGAGGGACGCAGTGGTGAGTGGGAACGACGGCATCACACACTGGCCAGATCTGGCGGCTCTTCTCCGTACCCGTGTGTCCGAAGCCACATGGAATACCTGCTTCAGCACGGCTCGGCCGATCGTGTTCGACGACCACCGACTCGTACTCGCGGTTCCTCACTCGATCGCGAAGGAGCGAATCGAGAGCCGGTATCTGGAGGTGCTGCGCGCCGTCGTGCGCGAGTTCACGGGCCAGGAACTCGACATCCTGATCGATGTGATCGACCACGAGGCACTGCCGGGAAGCGGCTTTCCCGACTCGCCCGTTGTCGATCCACCGCAGACGGCGCCGGCTTTCATCAGACCTGCCGCGGCTACTGCGCCCTCGGCAACGTCAGGTGACCTGGTGCTCAACAACCGGTACACCTTCGAAGACTTTGTCATCGGCGCCTCCAACCGCTTCGCGCACGCGGCCGCAATGTCCGTGGCCGAGACCCCCGCCCGGTCGTACAACCCGCTGTTCATCTACGGGGACTCAGGTCTGGGCAAGACCCACCTCCTCCAGGCCATTGCCCATTACGTCCGACAGAACTACCCCAGCAGCAGCCGCGTCCGGTACGTGTCAACTGAAACGTTCGTGACCGAGTTCGTCGATGCCATCAAGACGAACACCACCGCTGCGTTCAAGCGCCGCTTCCGCGACGACTGCGATGTGCTCCTCATCGACGACATCCAGTTCATGGAAGGCAAGGAAGGCACCCAGGAGGAGTTCTTCCACACGTTCAACTTCCTCCATCAGAGTGGCCGCCAGATCGTCATCTCCTCGGACCGTCCCCCAAAGGCCATCGCCACGTTGGAAGACCGCCTCCGCAGCCGCTTCGAGTGGGGGCTCATCACCGACGTCCAACCGCCCGAGCTCGAAACTCGCCTCGCCATCCTGAGCAAGAAGGCCGAACGCGAGCGCCAGCACGTCCCCCATGACGTCCTGAACTTCATCGCCACCCACATCAAGGACAACATCCGCGAGCTCGAGGGTGCACTCAACCGGGTCTGCGCGTACGCAGGACTCAACCGCGTCACGCTGGATTTGGCGATGGCAGAACGAGTGCTCTCCGATCTGCTCTCGGCTAGCGAGCCCCGACCGGTCACCGCGAAGGCCATCCTCGAAGCCACATCGTCGATGTTCGGCTTTCCGATCGAGGAGCTCACAGGACAGAGTCGGCGGAGGCCCCTCGTTACCGCCCGCCAGATCGGCATGTACGTGTTCCGAGAGCTCACGTCGTACAGCTATCCCATGATCGGGCGGGAGTTCGGTGGCCGTGACCACACCACCGTGATCCATGCGTACGAGAAGATCCAGGAGCAGATGAAGGAACGGCGTGCGACCTACGACCAGGTCACAGAGCTCATCAAGATCATCAAGACAGGTGCCTAGGATGACTGCACAGCCGGTGGATAACTCGGTGGACAACAACGTCGAGCAGGGGAAAACATTGTTGCTATCCCCATGCCCTCGTTTCCCCACGTCAGCCCTGGGCATTGCTGTGGACGACCTGCGCGGCTCGAAAACCACTCTGAGCAGCACCTTTCTGCACTCGTCCACAATCCACAGCACCTACTACAGCAGTCAGAGAAATCTCTCCTTAAAGGAAAGAGGTTGTTTGTGAAGTTCCGATGCGAACGCGACGTCCTGGTCGAGGCCTTCGCCACGGCTGCCCGGGCCGTGGCCAGCAGGTCTGCCCTGCCCGTGCTCTCGGGCGTTCGCCTGACGCTTACCGACGACCAGTTGCGCCTGGTGGGCAGTGATCTTGACCTCACGATCGAAGTCGTGGTCACGGTCGCCGGCGACGTCGATGGCATTGCCGTCATCCCGGCCAAGCTCGGTGCGGACATCCTTCGTTCGCTCGAATCTGGCGCGGTGAGCGTTTCGGTGGACAACGACCAAGCCCGGATCCAGGCCGGTCGTTCGGTGTTCTCGGTCCGGACGCTCCCGGCCGACGAGTTCCCCCGCCTTCCCGAATCGGTGCCGGGCGGCGTTACGATCACTGCCGCAGAGTTGGCCGATGCCGTGAAGCAGGTCATCCCGTCGGCGAGCCATGACGACGCCCGCCCGATCCTCACGGGTGTGCTCATGGCCGCCGAGGCCGGTGGGCTTCGGCTTGTGGCTACGGACTCCTACCGTCTGGCTGTGCGCGATCTTCCGGGCACTGTCGTGTTGCAGGAGGGCCAGGCCGTGCTGGTTCCCGGCAGGGCGCTCGGCGAGGTCGCCCGCTCGCTGGGCTCAAGCGGCGACGTCACCTTGAACCTGGGCGACCGAGAGGCCTCGTTCGTGGTCGGGGCCACCAAGGTCACGACCCGCTTGATCGAGGGCCAGTACCCGCCGTATCGGAATCTCATCCCGTCGGTGCTCCCGAACAAACTCACCGTCAACCGCTCTGCGTTCCTTGACGCGCTCCGTCGGGTTCGCCTGCTGGCGAAGGACGCCACGCCGGTGCGGCTCAAGCTCGGCGCAGAGAGCTTCGAGCTGGTCGCTATCACCCAGGATGTGGGGGATGCCCGGGAGGACCTCGAGGCCGAATACGTGGGCAGCGAGATGACGGTCGCGTTCAACCCCGAGTTCCTGATCGCCGGGGTCGAGTCGGCGGTCGGCGACACGGTGACGCTCGAGACGATCGACAACCTCAAGCCGGCACTGATCCGGTCAGTGGACAAGACCGATTACCTGTACCTGCTCATGCCCGTGCGGGTGTCCTGACGGTGACGTTGGCGGGCCACGTCGCCTGGGCGAGTCCGATTCGTCGGTGAACGATGCATCTCCAGCGGCTGTGGCTGCACGCCTTCCGTAGCTACACCGAGGCGGAGATCGAGTTCGCTCCCGGGCTCACGGTGATCCGAGGCGCCAACGGAACCGGGAAGAGCAATCTCCTCGAAGCAGCGGGCTACCTGGCCACACTCGCGTCGTTTCGGGGCGCGCCGAGTGAGGCGCTGGTCCAACTGGCTGCGGCACCGGAGTCGCCGCCGGCCGGCTTTCCATCGGCGGGACCGCTATCGGCAAGACCGCCCGGCCGGCCCGATGCCCCCCAGGAGCGGGCGGTGATCCGGGGTCATGTGCAGCGGGGTCAGCGGGATCTGCTGATCGAGACCGAGATCGTTCCGGGTGGCCGCAACCGTACGATGGTCAACAAGCAGCCGCTCTCCAGGCGGGACCCTGATGCATCGCTGCAGGTGAGCGTGTTCTCACCGGACGACCTGATCCTGGTGAAGGGTGGACCGGGCGAGCGGCGTGCGTTCCTCGACGAGCTGTTGGCGGGACTCCACCCGCGCAACGATGCCGCGCTGAAGGAGCTTGACCGGATCCTGCGCCAGCGCAACGCTCTGCTGAAGCAGGCCAGTGGTCGGCTGACTCCCGAGGTCGGCTTCACACTCGATGTCTGGGACGCGAAGTTGGCGTCGACCGGGACGGCGGTGGCAACCCTGCGCCAAGCACTGCTCGATGAACTGAGGACGTTCGTCGATGAGGCCTACCGCGACATCGCCGACCGGCCGGCGCCGGTCGCATTGCGTTACGAGCCGACATGGATGGTCCGTGTCGACGGGTTGGGCGGTGCGTTGCGCGACGGCCGCGCCGACGATGTGCGACGGGGTCTTTCCCTTGTCGGCCCTCACCGCGACGAGGTCGACCTGCGCATCGAGGGCCGCCCGTCGCGCACCCATGCCTCACAGGGCGAGCAGCGCACCCTGGCACTTGCGTTGCGGCTTGGGGGACATCGGCTGATGAGCGGACGCCTCGGGTCGCCGCCGGTGCTGCTGCTGGACGACGTGTTTTCCGAGCTCGATCCGGTTCGCAGCGATGCGTTGATCCGTCATCTCCCACCCGGTCAGGCTCTGCTTGCGACCGCGGGGGAGGTCCCGCCGTCGGCCGTCGTGGAGGAGACTGTTCGGGTGGAGCGGATCGATGGCAGGAGCCGCGTCGCAACCGGGTCCGCCATGGCTGTGGACAAGGCTGGGGAAACTGTGGAAGAAACCGCGCCGGAGCGCGTGGGATGACGTGGACTGATGCAAAGGAGCCGCAGGGCCCTCGACCGATACGCGATGTTCTCGGCAAGGTGACCAAGCGGTTGGGCATGGCCAGCCCGGATGCGCTGGCCACGGTGTTCGCCGGCTGGCCTGAACTCGTCGGCGAATCGATCGCTGCACATGTCCGCCCACTTGGTCTTCGCAACGGGATCCTTCACCTCGAGGCCGACGAGCCCGGATGGGCCACACAGCTGCATTTCCTGGGTCCCGACGTGATCCGGCGGGTGAACGAGCAGGTGGGGAGCGATCTCGTCAGCGAGCTCGCGGTGCGGGTTGCACGCCAGCCTGGCGCAAGCCGCCGGGGACCGCGCGAGCCTTGAGGTCGAGATTCCGGGCGGGACGGCGGTCGATCGACCCCATATCCTGGCGGATGAGCCCCTGCGCTGCGTCGTGGTGGGCTGAATGGCTAGAGGTGTACCGGGGGAGCGGTGGATGCCTTTCTGCGCTCAGAACGGCGAAACGGCCTGACTGTCACACCCTGGCTGGTAGGATTACACCCTTGCTATTCGGGTGCTGACACGCGCCATCGCCTGCTTCCCCCAGCGAATCACGATCTGCCCGACACTGCCCGACACCGATCGTCGTCCCTTGGTTTTGAGAAAGGTCGCCCCATGGCGTCCCCTAACGAGAGTCCGGAAGACATGCCTGCAACGAACACCGATCTCGCAACTGCCGCAGAGCGCCTCCCACCTGCCGCTGAGCTCCTCCCGATTGCACCGGAGCTCCTCCATACCGAAACGGTCGC
>JAYUDQ010000028.1:0-7198 GCA_043739745.1 Acidimicrobiia bacterium
GCGGTCCCACAGGTCGAGGAGCAGGTAGCGCATCTGGGCCCGGCTGATCTCGTCCAGCGCGGCGAACGGCTCGTCCATCAGGGCAATCGGTGCACCCAACGCGAAGGCGCGGACGAGGCTGACGCGCTGTTGCATGCCGCCCGACAGCTCATGCGGGTAGGCCTCCGTGAAGCGCTCGAGTCCGACCGACACGAGCAGGCCGTCGACCTCGCCGGCATCAGGCGTGCGATGGCCCTCGGCGCCACGGTTCAGCCGCGTCAGGAAGCCGACGTTCTGGCGGACGTTCAGCCACGGGAGCAGTGCCGGGGTCTGCGGCACCAGGGCGAACTGCTTCGCGGCCCGCGCCATCGTCGGCGCCTCCCCTGCCACCCGGACGGTCCCGCGGTCAGCGTCGAGGAGCCCGCCGATCAGACGGATCAGCGTCGACTTGCCGCAGCCCGACGGTCCGAGAAGGCTGACGAACTCGCCCCGCCGCACGGAGAGATCGACGCCTCGTAGCGCCTCGGTCCGAGCGCCCTTGCGCACGAAGGTCTTGTCGACGCCGCGCACGTCGACCAGATCCTCGACGGAGGATGCGGACGCGGGGTATTCCTGGTTGGGGACCATGGGCACTTCGCAGAGGATTGCAGACCAGTGTTACGTCACGGTGACGAACGGCCTTCGATCGTTGCGCATCGCGGGCGGCCCTGTCGAGCCTGGGTACTTGGTCGGCTGCCCACGAACACGCGTGAAGTTTTCCTCGGGACGCGTCATGCTTGCAGAATGAACGTGGTGGTGTTGGTGGGTCGGGTCGGCGATCGTCCTTTTCGACCGGGGGGCGCGGACCGGGTCGTGATGCGAGTCGTCGTCGCCTCGAGCCGGCGGAGCGAGCGTGCTGACGAGATCGAGGTGCATTGCTTCGCCGGTGTCGCGGATTCGGTGATCGCCGGAATCCGACTCGGCGACGTGGTGGAGATCCGCGGGCGAATCGAGCAGCGCATCGGACGTGACGACGAGGGTGAGTACGAGGATCTCCGCGTGGTCGCGGACCATGTGGCGGTGATCACCGTCGGGTCAGCGGCCCCGGTGCACACCCCGACGGCCCGCAAGGAGGAGGCCGACAGCCGCGCCTGCGACGGCACGGGCTGCGCCGATGCAGAGGTCATCGAGGGCACGATCAAGCACTTCCGGCCGGCGGAGAACTACGGCTTCATCGCCGCGCCGAACCTTGATACCGATGTGTTCTTCGTGGCCCACGACATCCACCACCGGGTTCCACCACAGCGGGGCGACACCGTCCGGTTCGTCCTCACCAACCGCGAACGCGGGCTTGGTGCGCTGCACATCACCATCACCACGCCCGGGGCGCAGGAACGTGTGACACCCGTCGTGAGCACCTGACCCGGAAGCCGCTGTCGAGCGCGGCCCCGCGCTCGTCGTTGCCCCGCAACGTGTGCGCGAGCCGCATCCCCCGTACCATCGAGGCGCAGATGAGCCGGCGGTGCCGGCGTCACGAGGGGATGCGAACATGGCACTGGAGATCGAACCGTCGGGTGCGTCGTGCGGAGCGACCGTCCGAGGCGTGGACCTGCGAGGCCCGCTTTCGAAGGAGACAATTGCGGAGATACGCCACGCTTGGCTCGACCATCAGGTGATCGGACTGCCCGGACAGACGCTCTCCCTCGACGAGCTCGAGCGCCTTGCGCCCGCGTTCGGCGAGTACGGCGAAGATCCCTTCATCGCTGCGCTTCCGGGCCATCCGCATGTGATCGAGGTGAAGCGTGAGGCCGATGAGACCACGCCGCTTTTCGCCGAGGGCTGGCATTCCGACTGGAGCTTCCTGCCCAACCCTCCCTCGGGCACCCTGCTCTACGGCCGCATCATCCCGCCGGTCGGCGGCGACACGCTGTATGCCAACCAATACGCGGCATATGAGGCCCTCTCCGATGAGGTGAAGGATCGAATCGATGGCCTGATGGGCATCCATTCGGCTCGTCGTGGCTACTCACCGAAGGGCGCATACGGCGAGAAGGACGTGGGCCGGTCGATGGCCATTCGCTTCTCCGACGACGCAATGAAGACCCATCTGCATCCGATCGTGAAGCCGCACTCAGAGACGGGCCGGCGGGCACTGTTCGTCAACCCTGGCTACACGATCGGCATCGACGCCATGGCTCAGGACGAGGCGGACGACCTGCTGAAGATGCTCTTCCAACATCAGGTGCAGCCCGACTTCATCTACCGCCACCGGTGGGAGGAAGGCATGCTGACGCTCTGGGACAACCGCTGCCTGCTCCACTCGGCGACGGGCGGGTATCAGGGCTACCGCCGTCTCCTCCACCGCGTGACGGTGGCGGAACGAGCGGCCTGACCGCCCGACCGGTCATCCCAACTGCGAAAGCGGGGCGGGGCGAGCGGGGTGGAGCGGGCTACCGACCGCCACGACGCCCGCCCGAGCGGGGCGCGTGTGCCGAAGCGTTCGCCCCACGGGCCGCTGGCCGCGCTGGAGGACGCGACGCCGGCCGTGGCATCGAACGCTTCGGCGGCCGCGACGCCTGGACCTGGACCGGTTCCGGGCGGGCCACAGGCGTGACCAGATCGGCTTCCTCGCCGACCAGGCTGCGGATCGTCTCGTGGCCCGGCGCGATGCGGGTGATGATCGGGTTGATGCCGGCCGCCTTGGCCAGTGACTTGACGTCACCCACCTGTTCGGGCGTCATGATCGTGACGACGACACCGTCGGAACCGGCCCGGGCGGTGCGCCCTGAGCGATGCAGGTACGCCTTGTGCTCGGCCGGCGGGTCGACGTGCACGACGAGTGCGATGTCATCGACGTGGATGCCGCGGGCCGCGATGTCCGTAGCCACGAGCACGAGGGTCCGACCGGCGGTGAAGTCGTCGAGGTTCCGTTCACGTGCGTTCTGCGACAAGTTGCCGTGGAGCTCCACGGCAGGGATCCCGCCGGCGGTCAGCTGCTTGGCCAGCTTCTTGGCGCCGTGCTTGGTGCGCGTGAACAGCAGCGCGCGATCCATGCCGGCGGCGAGCTCCCGGATGACGGAGGGCTTGTCGGCTGCGCTCACGGCGAAGACGTGATGCGTCATGGTCGACACCTGGGCCGCGGGCGGATCGACCGAATGCACGATCGGGTTCACGAGGTAGCGCTTGACGATCGTGTCGACACCTCCATCGAGGGTGGCCGAGAACAACAGTCGCTGGCCCTTCTTCGGGGTGGCATCGAGCAGCCGGCGCACGGCCGGGAGGAACCCGAGGTCGGCCATGTGGTCGGCCTCGTCAAGCACGGTCACCTCGACCTGGTCGAGTCGGCAATGGCCTTGCTGGATGAGGTCTTCGAGACGCCCGGGACAGGCGACGACGATGTCGGCGCCGCCACGCAATGCCTGGACCTGCGGGTTCTGGCCGACGCCCCCATAGACGGTTGCGACCTTCAGTGACATGACCGCAGCGAGCGGCGTCATGACCTCGGCGACCTGGTTCGCGAGCTCGCGCGTCGGGACGAGGACGAGGGCGCGAGGCCGACTGGGCTGGCGGTGGCTGGAGGAGGCGGCGATCGCGGCGACGGTCGGGATGGCGAACGCGATGGTCTTGCCGCTGCCGGTCTTGCCCCGGCCCAGCACGTCACGGCCGGCGAGCGAGTCGGGAAGGGTGGCGCTCTGTATGGGGAACGGGGTTTCGACTCCTGTGCGCATGAGCGACGCAATGAGTGCGTCGGAGACTCCAAGCGATGCGAAGGTCGCGTTCGGGTCGATCACCGCGGCGGTGTGCTCACCGAGGATGCTCGGTGAGCTGGCGGCGTTGGTGTCGGACCGCGGCGTGCTCGTGGAGCGGGGTTGGGGCCGCGGGTTGCGGTTGTCGGGCCTGGCGCCGGCGTTTCCCGCTGTGCCGGCGTTTCCGGTATGGCGCGGACGCCCAGTGTTGCCGCGGCGCGGCCCAGCGGATGCGGGGGTGTTGGTCATGACTGTCCTTCTGATGCTCGGGTGGCCGATTGATGCAGTTGGCCACTCGCCAAGGAAGGCGAAGCGTCCCATCCTGGATTGCAAGGGGGACGACCATGCGCTCGAACGTCTCGAACGCGCCGCGTTACGACCGCAGTAAGTCGGAGATCGACGTACTGCCAGGTATCAGGGTACACGGCGTTCTCTCAAACCGGGCGCGCATGGCTACCTCTCAAACGCGAAGCCGGGCGGTTCGCTGACACCTGTTGGCGCCATGACCCTGTCCTGAGGGCAAAAGGCCAGGTCGCATTCTGTTCTTTGGCCGAGCCTGTCAGCGAACCGCCCCGCTTCAACGATGCCGGACACGAGTTCCGCTCGGCACGCACACGCATACCGTGTTCACTCAGCGCACGAGTGCTTCGAGCTTCGCGATCACCGTCGACACGTCCGGCAGCGCGAGCGTCTCGCGCCGGATCTCCTGCGCTCGCTCGCAACACTTCAAGTCAGCGAGCATTGCAGCTGTTGCGTCACGAATAGCCACGGGCCCTGCGCGTACAGGGTCCAGCACACGGCCCACCCCGAGCGCAAGGCACCGCGCCGCATTGTGCGGTTGATCTGCACCCATAGGAAACAGGAGTAGCGGCACACCGTGGGAGAGAGCGCCGATCACACTGCCCGAACCACCATGGCACACGACGAGATCGCATCCGGGAAGCACGTCTGCCTGCGGGATGAAGCGTTCGATGCGCACGTTCGATGGCTTCGCCCCGAACTCCGCCGGGTCTCGCTGCCGTCCAACGGTGGCGATCACCTCGACCGGGAGCTCGGCCAGCCCGCCGAGGATGCGATGGAAGAGGTCACCCGACTCCATGTTGAAGATCGTCCCGAGGGTGACGTAGATCCGCGGTCCCGGGCCGACCCACAAGTCCGTATGCGCGCGAACCTCACGGCGTTCCAGCACCGCGGGTCGGAACGCACATGCCGTCTTTGGCAGCGGGTACGCGGGGTCACGGAAGCTGACCGGAAACGGTGCCAGCACCAGATGACGTTCGAGCATCAGCAGATGCGGATCGGACGTCAGGCCGAAGTGAGAACGAACCTCGTTCAACGGTTCCGACAGCAGATCGGCGCGGCCAAACGAACCGGCGACCAGCACGAGCACCGTGGCATGGGGAAGGCCGAGGTGCTCCGCGGCGATGATGGCGCCATAGTCGACTTCGTCGCTGACCAGCAAGTCCGGACGCAGATCCTGGCCGAGCGCGATCAGGTCCGCGGCCCGGCGTGTCGCGGTGCGGCGGGCAAACCCGTCGCGCAGCACCCGGTCCTCGGTGGCCGCATCCGGCTCAGCCAGCGGAGCGACAGCGACAGCGACGAGATCTTCGACGTCGGGACCGGCAGCGACGGCCGAGAAGTGATCGGCCTCGACAATGGGGATCATCGAGGGACGACAGGCGAATTGGACGTTGTGACCTGCGAGCCGCGCCGCCCGGGCCAAGGGAGCGAGGGGCTCGTAGTGCCCGCTGCCGCCGACGAAGGTGAACAGGATGCGCATTCGACGGTCCTTGTCGGGAGCAGGGTCAGACATCTAGGGACGCACGGCACGCGGGCGTCCGTCGACTATCACAGAGGCTCATGACTTCGCCGCGCCAGCAAACGATGGTCGCACTCGATCTGGAGGGTGTCCTCGTTCCCGAGATCTGGATCGCCGTGTCCGAGCGCACCGGCATCGCCGAGTTGCGGCGTACGACCCGTGACGAGCCCGACTACGACGTCCTCATGCGCTACCGCCTCGAGCTCCTCGAACGCCACGGCCTCACGCTCTCCGTGATCAAGGAGGTCATCGCCGGGCTGACGCCGCTGCCGGGTGCCGTCGAGTTCCTCGACGAGCTCCGCACCCGCACGCAGGTGGTCCTCCTGTCCGACACGTTCGAACAGTTCGCGCAGCCCCTGATGCGCCAGCTCAACTGGCCGGCCATTCTGTGCCACCGCCTGGTCGTGGAGGACGACCGCATCGTCGGCTACGCGCTGCGAATGCCCGACCCCAAACGGGCCGCGGTCGAGGCGTTCCGTTCGCTCAACTACCGCGTCGTGGCCGCCGGCGACTCCTACAACGACACGACCATGCTGCTCGCAGCGCATGCCGGCTTCCTCTTCCACTCACCCGAGAATGTTCGCGTCCAATTCCCGCAGCTGCCGGCCCTCGACTCCTTCGATGACCTGCTCGAGCACATCACCGCCGCGCTCCTCTGAATCCGTCTGCGCGCAGAGGAACGGGCTCGACTACGAGACGATCCGCATCACGGCCTCGATCTCGACGGTGATCCCGATCGGCAGCGACCCCATCCCGACGGCTGATCGGGCGTGTCGGCCGCGTTCGCCGAGCACCGCGACGAAAAGGTCCGAACAGCCGTTGATGACCGCGGGATGCTCACCGAACTCCGGGACGCCGTTGACCATGCCGAGCACTTTGAGGACCTCGATGCTGTCGAGGCTGCCGGCCGCCTCCTTCGCTGTGGCCAGCAGGGCGAGACCGACGAGCTTCGCATGCTCGTAGGCCTGCGCGACATCGACGTCGGCCCCCACCTTGCCCGTGTAGAAGCCGCCCTCGGGTCGGCGCGGCCCTTGGCCGGAGAGGTAGATCACGTTGCCATCACGCTTGAAAGGCACATAGTTGGCCATCGGCGCCGCCATGTTCGGCAGCGTGAGCCCGATTGCTGCGAGTCGTTCGTCTGCCGTTGTAGCCGTCATGGGATTCCTCCGGAGGGTTGGGACGCGCACGCTATCCCGACCCTGCCGGTGCTCACCGGCGGGAGCTACGGGCGAGCCTCCAGCACGAGGTTGAACGGTGTCTCGGTGGCGCGGCGCACCCGGCTGAACCCTCCAGCGGTGACCACCTCGGTGAGTCGCGCCTCACCGGCCTGCGCGCCGAGTGCTGCCCCGACCGGCTGCGACCGAGAGGCCGGCGTGCAGATCGTGGTCGAGGCCGAGTAGAAGATCCGCCCGACCGGGTTGCAGTTGTCCTCGAGGCGGTCGTTCGCGAACGGCTCGACGATCAGCCAGGTGCCATCGGCCTTGAGCGCGTCGCGGACATGCGCCGCCGCTCCCACCGGATCGCCCATGTCGTGCAGGCAGTCGAAGCAAGCGACGAGGTCGAACCCGACGCCTGCGAAATCGGCTGCGCTCGCCACGTCGAAGCGCACCCGGTCGTCGACACCGGCGTGTTTGGCGGCCCTTCGAGCCTCGTCGATCGAGGCCTGGTGATAATC
>JAYUDQ010000029.1:0-2762 GCA_043739745.1 Acidimicrobiia bacterium
GTGCGGGTTACCCGGATGGGCACACGTCCATCCCGGACGCAGTGCTGGGCCGAGCGCTGGCCGATCGTCAGACGTTGCTCGGCGAGGCGGGGATCGAGGGCTGGATCTCGACGCAGATGTGCTTCGACGTCGCCGTCATCGAGCGTTGGGCTTCGGACCTGCGGGCGTCGGGCATCACGCTGCCGATCCATCTCGGCGTGCCCGGGGTGGTCGACACGGCAAAGCTCCTGACGCTCGGCATGCGCATCGGAGTCGGCGCCTCACTGCGCTATCTCCGCAAGAACCGCGCCGCCGTCCGCAGGATGGCGATGCCGGGAGGATTCGACCCGATGGAGCTCATCGGGCCGATCGCCCCCTGGTCCCGCGAGCTCGGTATCGACGCGCTCCACGTCTTCACCTTCAACCAGGTGGAGGCGACGGACGGGTGGCGGCGAGACGTCGTCACCGAGCTCCTGGCTTCGGCGTGACAGCCGTGAAGGCTCAGACCCGGCGGCGCCGGCCTTCGCGAGCGGACGCGGCTGAACTGGCGGCATCCTGAGCCTCGGCCGAAGGCGGCGGTGAGGCGAGCTTGCCGGTCGTCGCCTCGATCATCTCGAGGTCGGGACGCGCACCCGGTTCGTGGGAGTCGATGGCAGCGCGCATCGCCGCCAGGTGGGTGGGCGAGGTGCCGCAGCAGCCGCCGATGATGCGGGCCCCGGAATCGGCAGCCAGGTGGGCGTAGTGGTTCATGAGCTCGGGTGAGCCCGAGTAGATGACCTGATCGCCGCTGACCCGGGGGACACCGGCGTTGGCCTTGGAGATCATGGGGAATCCGGGCATCGCTTCGGTCATGGCCAGGATGGACGTGAGCGTGTCCGAGGCACCGACCCCGCAGTTCGCGCCGATGGCCAGCGGAGCGACCGCAAACGACTCGATGAGCTCGGTGAAGGCCGTCGGCGTCAGGCCCATCATCGTGCGCCCGGCGGTGTCGAAGCTGGCGGTCAGCGTGTACGCCATGCCAACCGCGATCGCCGCGTTCGCCGCTGCTCGCATCTCCTCGACCGCGGACATCGTCTCGATCCAGATCACGTCGGCGCCCCCGGCCTTGAGGCCCTCCATCTGCTCGACGAACACTTCGGTTGCCTCTTCCTCGGACAGGGGTCCGAGCGGGATGAGCAGGTCGCCGGTGGGGCCGACGGACCCCGCGACCACAACCGGGCGGCCGGCGCCGTCGGCAACTTCTCGCGCCAGACGGGCCGCCCGCTCGTTCAGGTCGGCGGTGCGCTCCTCGGCCTTGTGCAGCGCGAGGCGACGTCGGTTTGCGCCGAATGTGTTGGTGAGGATGATGTCGGCGCCGGCATCGACGAACATCTGGTGGAGCTTGCGGATGTTGTCCGGCTGCTCCTCGTTCCAGAGCTCGGGCGCGTTGCCGGACAGCAGGCCCATGTCGAACAGGTTCGTGCCGGTTGCACCATCGGCCAGCAGCCATCGTCGGGTGGAGAGGAGTTCCGCGAGCATGCGATGCAGGCTACCGGCCGGTTCCCCGTGCCGGGCTCGGCCGGCCCGCCACCATCCAGTTCAGCCGATGCGTTGCCGCACGTACTCGCCGATGCGCTGAATGGCCTCATCGGCTTCGGGGAGGTTCCCGGCCGACATCTGGAACACGTGCTGCATCTCGGGGAACACGTCGATGCGGACCTCGACACCGGCTGCGGTCGCCTGTTCCGCCAGCCGAGCAGAGTCGTCGAGCAGCGTCTCCTCGTCGCCGACCTGGATGTACAGCGGCGCGACGCCCACATAGTCGGCGTGGAGCGGTGCGGCGAGCGGGTCGTGGGGCGACTGGCCATTCAGGAACATGTCGGCCATGGTCTTGAGCCCGGCGGCGTCGACGATGAGGTCGAGATGGGCGTTGGCGGTCATCGAGTCGCCTGTGCCTTCGAGATCGATCCATGGCGACAGCGGGATGCCGGCGGCGGGTCGGGGGAGCTTCTGGTCGCGGATGGCGAGCAGTGTGGCCACGGTGAGGCCGCCGCCGGCCGAGTCACCCGAGACGATGATCTTGTCGTTCGAGATGCCCTGGTCGAGCAACCAGCGGTAGGCCTTCACGGCATCTTCTACGGCGGCCGGGTGCGGACACTCGGGTGCGAGCCGGTAATCGACGTTCAGGGCGCGGACCCCGGCCGCCTTGGCGATATGGCCGACCATGTGGGCGTGGCTGTGCATCGTGCCGATCACGTAGCCGCCGCCATGCAGGTACATGATCGCCTTGTCGGTGGTGGCGCCGTCTGGTGTGACCCACATGGCCGGGACGCCGCCGGCATCGACCTCGTCGTACGTGACCCCTCCCGGGTCGGTCGCCATCGACGCCATCATGGCGTCGCTGCCACGCATCTGTTCGACGGTCACGGTGCGGGCGTCCGCACCCATTGCCGCCTCCTTGAACTGGCGCATCAGGGACTTCTGCAGTTCGGCTTGCTCGCTGGCCATCGTGACTCCCTCGGTCGCACCGCGTCGTCGTCGACACGATGCGCGGAGCGTAGGCCGCTTCGCCGAACGCGACCTGCCGGCCCACGGCGCGCGTCGCGCGTCGCGCGTCGCGCGAGCGGCTTGGCCCCTCAGTCGAGGGATGCGGCGATGATCTCCGCGAGGTGCACGGCGCGCCGATCGGTCGCCTGTTCGATCTGCATCCGACAGCTGAACCCGTCGGCCAGGATCGCCGTGTCGGCGCCTGCGGCCCGAACCGCAGGCAGCACGCCGAGCTCGCCGACGGCGATCGACATGTC
>JAYUDQ010000030.1:0-2762 GCA_043739745.1 Acidimicrobiia bacterium
AGCGCGCGGTGGCCTTGGGATGGTTCCAGATGGTCATGACCGGAGCTCCCGTCTTCGCCCTCATCCTGGGTGCGTGGATGACCGACGCGTTCGGTTGGCGGTCGGTGTTCATCCTGCTCTCCCCCGTCGCCGCACTCGGGTTCATCTCCGGCTTCCGCACCATCCGGGACACGGGACCGGAACGTGAAGGTGTGCGGATCGACTGGACCGGTGCGGCCTTCCTGGGGCTCGGCACGCTCTCGTTCCTGCTCGGACTCGAGCGGGTGAAGTCGACCTCGATCTCCAACCGCCTCGCCCTCGGCCTCTTCGTCTTCTCGGGAGCGGCGATCTGCGCATTCATCGCGGTCGAGAAGCGAGTGGCCCAACCGCTGCTGCGGCTCGACTACTTCCGACGCCGCAACTTCAGTGGGCCGCTCATCGCCCAGACGTTCGCCCAGTTCGCGTACATGGGCGGGTTCGTCATCACCCCCCTCCTGCTGAAGAGCGTCTTCGGGCTCGGCGTCGCCGCGAGCAGCTGGGTGCTGCTGTTCCGCCCGACCGTGTTCTCGATCGCATCGCCGTTCGCCGGGCGGCTGTCGACCCGATGGGGGCCGCGCAGCCTGATACTCGGCGGCGGGCTGCTGATGGTCGCATCGATGGCCGTGTTCGCCACCGGCGCGGCGCACGAGGCGCTGTGGCTCGTGGTCGTCGGCCTGATCCTGTCCGGTCTCGCCAGCGGCGCCGCGTCACCCTCGTATTCGACCGCTGTCGCAGCTGTGGTCGACTCCGCCGACCTCGGCGTCGCGAACGGCATGAGCTCGACGCTGATGAACATCGGAACGCTCAGTGGCATCCAGACCATGTTCGTCGTGCTGGGCGACTCCCGTTCGAACGCGATGTTCGCGAGGGTGTTCTGGGTCGGTGCGATCGCCGCGACCGTGAGCCTCATCGGCCCGCTCATCATGCCCACCCGGCGGTCCGAGCACCTGCTTTCCCTCGGATAGTCCACGCTCAGCTCCTCCGAGCCGTCAGCCCGCCGTCAGCCCGCCCGCAGCCCGCCGTCGCTGCAGCGAAGCGCAGCAAATCGATCCGGCTGCGGGGGAGGGCGCGGCTACGGTCGCACGAATGGTCGGCTCCCCCTGGCGGTTGCTCGGGTCGCTCCTGCGGCCGCAGTGGCGGTCCGTGGCGGTGTTCGGACTTGTCCTCAGCATCGCCACGGCGATCCCGCTCGCGGCGGCGATCCTGCTCGCCCGGTTCGTTCGACTGGCGATCGAACAGGCGCCCACCCATCGTCTCGTACCGGTCGCGCTCGCCTACGCCGGCCTCGGACTCCTCTCGTCCGGGCTGACGGTCGCGGTCACGTGGCGGGCGACCATCGCGGCGTGGAACATCACGAACGGGCTGCGCCACGATCTCGCCGACTACGTCCTGCGCGCCGATCTGTCCTTCCACCGTGACCGGACACCCGGCGAGCTCGTGACCCGGGTCGACGCGGACATCACGTCGATGACGCAATTCCTGTCGACCGTCGTCGCCCAGTTGATCGCCATCGTGGCGCTGGCCATCGGCGCCATCGTCGTCGCCCTCGTCATCGAGCCCGTCCTCGCTCCTGCGCTGATCGTCTCCTGCGTGCTCGTGGGGTCGGTGACGTACGCGCTCCGGAATCGCTCGGTGGCGCAGACCGTGGTCGAACGGGCCGCGGAGGCCGATGTGATGAGTGTCGCCGAGCAGTACCTCGCCGGGGCGGACGACGTAGCCGCCCTGGGAGCCGGTCGTCATGGCGTGGCCCGCGTCGGCGAACGCTCCGCTCGCATGGTCGACGCAGCGCGTGCCCGCGTGAAGGAACAAATGGCGATGCAAGGCGCGATACGGGTCAGCATCGCCGCGGCCCAGGCGCTGATGATCGGCTACGGAGCGATCGCGGTTGCTCGTGGATCGCTCGACGTCGCAGGCGTGGTGCTCGGGTTCCGCCTCGTCTCGACGGTCTCCGACAAGGTGAACCACCTCACCTGGCGTCTGCAGGATGCCCAGGGCGCATCCGGTGCCGCGCATCGGGTGTTCGAGCTCGTGGAGGAACGACGCATCGTCGCCTCCGGCGATGCACAAATGCCGCCGGGTGCAGTCGAGTTGCGCTTCGAACGTACTGAGCTCATCTACGACGACGAGGCCGGTACCAACGCCGCAGTCGCGCCGCTGGACCTCACGCTCCCGGCAGGGAGGCTGCTCGGGGTCATCGGGCGCACCGGCTCCGGCAAGACCTCGCTGGCGCGCCTCGCACTGCGACTCGTCGCACCGTCTGGTGGTCGGATCACGGTGAACGGCGTCGACCTCGCGACGATCGACGACGATGCGCTGCGCCGGTGCGTCACTGCCGTCCCGCAGGACGTGCAGCTGTTGCCGGGTACGGTCGAGGAGAACGTCACGCTGTTCGCCACTCATCGGCGATCCGACGTCGTCGACGCGCTCGACGCCGTCGGCCTGGGCGACTGGCTGGCCGGGCTGCCCGACGGACTCGACACGCGCCTCGCGTCGGACAATCGCGATGACAGCGGCACCCGTGTCGGTTTGTCGTCCGGCCAGGCCCAGCTCCTCGCCCTCTCGCGCGCCCTGCTGCGAGACCCCGCGCTCGTGGTACTCGACGAAGCCACCTCCCGTGTCGACCCGCAGACCCAAGCCGCGATCGCGCAGGCGATGCGCCGCCTCGTGGAGGGCCGCACGGCGATGGTCATCGCGCACCGGCTCGAGACGCTCGAGGTGTGCGACGACATCGCAGTGCTCGCCGA
>JAYUDQ010000031.1:0-7179 GCA_043739745.1 Acidimicrobiia bacterium
ACCGCGACCGTCTTCGCCCGCGACATCACGCTCGCCATCCCGTTGGTATCGGCCGCCATGGACCGCGTCACCGAGGCCCGTATGGCCATCGCCCTGGCCCGTGAAGGCGGCATCGGCGTGCTCCACCGCAACCTCGACATCGACGCTCAGGCAGCCGAGGTCCGACGGGTGAAGCGCTCGCAGTCGGGCATGATCACCGACCCCGTCACGCTGCCGCCTCACGCAACGATCGCCGACGCTGATGCGCTCATGGCCCGCTACCGCTTCTCCGGCGTGCCCATCACCGACGACGACGGACGACTCGTAGGCATACTTACCAACCGCGACATCCGCTTCATGGAGCCTGGCGACGAGTCGCGGCCGATCTCCGACTTCATGACGAGCGAGCGACTCGTCACCGCGCCCATCGGAACCGACCTGCAGCAAGCGAAAGCCATCCTGCACAGGCACCGAATCGAGAAGCTCCCGCTCGTCGACAGCGACGGCAGACTCACCGGGCTCATCACGGTGAAAGACCTTGCCAAGCACCGCGAGCATCCGAACGCAAGCCTCGACTCGCGAGGGCGGCTGCGGGTGGCTGCCGCAGTGGGTGTGGGTCCCGAGGCGGAGAAGCGGGCGGAGGCACTCGTGAACGCCGGTGTCGACGCCATCTCGATCGACACCGCGCACGGCCACAGCCTCGGCGTGGTGGAGACGGTCAGGGGCCTACGGGCGGCGTTCCCCGACCTCGCGATAACCGCGGGAAACGTCGTCACCGAAGAGGGTGTGGAGGCGCTCGTCGCAGCTGGTGCAGACGCCATCAAGGTTGGCGTGGGAGCGGGTTCGATCTGCACCACCCGGGTGGTCGCCGGTGCGGGCATGCCCCAGCTCTCCGCCGTCCACTTCGCGGCCTTGGCCGGACGCCGCCTCGGCATCCCGATCATCGCCGACGGCGGCATCACGTTCTCGGGGGATCTCGTGAAGGCGATCGCCGCGGGCGGGTCGGCCGTGATGATCGGCAGCCTGCTGGCCGGAACCGATGAGGCCCCAGGAGCGTTCGAGCTCTTCGAGGGCCGGCGCTACAAGAGCTACCGGGGCATGGGCAGCATGGGCGCGATGGCCGACCGGCATGCGGCCGACCGCTACGGCAGCGGACAGACCCGTGGCGGCCTGACGCCAGAGCGCGGCGACGACACGGAGGACCGGCACAACACCGCCGGCAAGCTCGTGCCCGAGGGCATCGAGGGCCGGGTCGCCTATGCGGGCGCGCTGCACGACGTCGTGCACCAACTCACCGGAGGCCTGCGGGCTGGGATGGGCTACGCCGGGGCGGCAAGCATCGCCGAACTGCAGGGTGCACGACTCATGCGGGTCACGAGTGCAGGCAGCCGTGAGAGCCATCCGCACGACGTGCAGATCACCAAGGAAGCGCCGAACTACCAGCGCTCGTAACACCCGCCGCGGCTATGCCGTCCAGGCGCCGAGCCGCACCTGCCGCTTACGCCGTCCAGGCGAAGCGACCCTTCATGCCGTACATCGGGAGGTACAGCGCACGCCCGATCGTCACCGCGAAGAACACCGTGTCCGGGCTGTTGTCCGGGCCACCGGGAGCGAACGCGTTGAGGTCGTCGTCGAACACCCCCGTCCAGAGGCGGCGCTTCGTCTCAAGGTCGTCGTGGATCGCTGCTGTTCCCCACATCTCCACGCCGTCACCCGCCTCCGTGACCTGCCAGTGCAGGGCCACATTCGGGTTCGCCGCGATGTTGCGGGCCTTGACGGCGGTCCGTCCGCCCATGCTCCACATCGTGTCGCCCTCCCAGCAGGGATGGATCGGCACGACGTCGGGCGTATTGCACGACCGCGAGCGACTGTCCGGCGGGGTACGTTTTCGGTCATGAAGACCCTCTACACCGCAGTCGCCCACGCCACCGGCGACGGACGAAATGGCCATGCCACCACCGACGACGGATTGCTCGATGTCGAACTGCGCACGCCCACCGGTCTCGGCGGCGCAGGCGGCGCGACCAACCCCGAGCAGCTCTTCGCCGCCGGGTACGCCGCCTGCTTCCACTCGGCACTCAAGCTCGTGGCAGGGAAGGAGAAGGCCGACATGACCGATTCGGCCGTCTCCGCGACCGTGAACCTCGGCGTGCTCGACGGCGGCGGCTTCGGCCTCGGTGTCGAACTCGACGTACTGATCCCGAACGTTGCGAAGGCCGAGGCCGAGCGCCTGGTCGCAAGCGCACACGAGGTGTGCCCGTACTCGAACGCCACCCGGGGCAACATCGAGGTCGTCCTCACCGTCGTCTGAGTCGTCGTCTGACGGCGGGTCGAGCCGAACTTTGTCGGGTTGTGCCGCTCGCAGCGGCATTCGACCCCAATGTTCGAAGTCCGGACCGCCTCGGCGAGCACGCGAACAACGATACTGCTGCGGTCTGCCGATGGCCGGGACTGGCTGAGCCGTCCTCTCGACGCCTCTTGGGCGTGCGGGTCGTCGTTCAGGCCGAAACCGCAGCCTCGACGACTGCGCCAAGGCGCACCAGGCGCTCCTCGTCGCCCGGTAGACCGAGCAGCTGCAGGCTGGCGGGCAAGTGCGCTGTCGCCGGGGCGCGAAGGTGCAAAGGCACGGGGATCGGCAGGGACAGCGAGGGCGTGCCGAGCAGGTTCCCCGGTCGCGTGTAGGCCGCAATCGGCGCAGCCGGGCCGTCCTCCAGCGTGGGCGTCAGCATGGGCGCCGACGGAAGGGCAAGGGCTTCGACCCGCGTGAACAGGGCGCGCAACGCGTCGAGGCTCTTCGCTCGCTGTACGTGAGCCGCGGCGACAGCGGCGGACGGGATCTCGGACCCGGCCGCCAGTCGTGATTGGACGAGCGCGCTCACCAAGTTGTCGGGCCGATCGAGGAGGTGGCGGTCCGAAGTCCACGCCTCGGCCAGCAGCAGTGCAAGGCAGGCATCCTGGAGAAGCGCCCAGTCAGGAAACTCGACCTCGATCACCTCGATGCCACTCGCCCGCAGAGCGGCGTCGATTGCGGCGTCGACAGCCGGGTCGCAGTCAGCCGGCGGTCGGAGCCGACCGACCACCGATGGGGTCGACGCGGCCAGTGACGCCACCGCGAAGCCCGGCTCCAAAAGGTCCATACCGTCCACCACGCGGGCCACCGAGGACGCCATCGGGCCGATGGTGTCGAGCGACGGCGACAGCGGCCAACAGCCCTGAAGGGGAACCCGGCCCCAGGTCGTCTTGAGGCCCACGATCCCGCAGCATGCGGCGGGGATACGGATCGATCCGCCCGTGTCGGTCCCGAGCGCGATGTCGGCCTCGCCGCTGGCGACGGCCACTGCCGATCCGCTTGACGAACCGCCGGGGATGCGACCGGCATCGAGCGGATTGACGGGTGTGCCGTAGGCGGCGTTGATGCCGCTCACGCCAAACGCGAGCTCGTGGAGGTTCGTCTTGCCCACGATCCGGACTCCACCGGCGGCCTCGGCAGCGCGAATGCCGACCAGGCACGACGCATCTGCGGAGGCCGGCTGCGCCCGTCGCTCGACCTCTTGACAGCCGGCAGCGGTGGGCAACCCGGCCATGTCGATGAGGTCCTTGACGGCGACCCGAAGGCCGGCACCGGATCCCAAAGCTGACCCGCGGCCCGTCCCGTCGAGGCGGATGATGAAGGCACGATCGTCGCTCATGTTCACAACCATGCCTTCACCGCGACCGCGACACCGAACGCGACCACGACGGCACGCAACGGCTTGGCCGGGATCCTCGTCACGACGCGCCCGCCGATCTGCCCGCCGATAAGGCTGGCCGGTGCCATGGCCAGCACGAGCGACCACACCACCTTGCCCGAGGTCATGAAGAACAGCGCAGCGATGATGTTCGTGGTCGCGGCGATGAGCTGCTTGAGCGCGTTGATGCGGCGCATGCTGTCGGGCAGCGCAATGCCGAGCACGGCCAGCAACACAATGCCCATGCCTGCGCCGAAGTAGCCACCGTACGTGGAGGCACCGAACACCGACAGGCGCACAAGCGTCGACGTCTTCGAAGCCTCCGCACCCGCCACCGGCCGCGGCGGGAGGCGCTTCTTGATCTGGTCCTGGAACGCAAGCAGCGCGCATGCGGCGAGGATGAGGAACGGGACGATGTTCTTGAATAGCTTCTCGGGGCTGATCACCAACAGCACCGACCCGAGCAGCCCGCCGGCCACGGATGGGAGCAGCACGGCCTTGGCCCGTTCGGGCATGGCCGCCACGTCGTCGCGCTGCGCGTACGTGCCGCCGAAGTAGCCCGGGCAGAGCGCGACGGTGTTGGTCACGTTCGACCGGACACTCGGTACCCCGAGCGCAACGAGCGTGGGGAACGAGATCAGCGTGCCGCCACCCGCAACCGCGTTCACGAACCCGGCACCCAACGCAGCCGCGGCAGCGATGACGTGGTCCGCCGTACTCAGGTTCACAGAGTCAACGTAGGCGAATCGGTCCAGTCGTCAGCCGACAATGGCGTCACGGCGGCGAACGGCGCGCGTGCGAACCGCTCCCGTTCGGCGAACGAGACCGTCGCATCGATGCCGAGCTTGGCCCGCATGCCCCGATCCGAGACACGCACGTACTCGTGGCCGCGCACGCCCGGCATCACCAGCAGGTCACGCGACGCCTCCATGCGGGTCGCCAGTGCGTACTCGACATCGACAGGATCGTGGATGTCGATGTCGTCGTCCACCACCGTCACCTGATCGAGGTCCTTCAGCGCAGCGAAGGCGGCGAGGATGGCGTTGCGCTGGTATCCGTCGTGCTGCGGGCTCTTCTTCGCGACCTGCACCACGAGATGGAACCGGTAGAGCCCACCGGCCGTAAGCTCGACGTCGGTGACGATCGGGACCGCGGCCTTCAGCGCCCGCAACGCGGAGGCCTCGAGCACGTACTTGCGCAGCATGATCGTCTCGCGTCCTGCACCGTTGATGGCGAAGTAGATCGGATCGGGTCGGTGGGTGACCGCGTCGACGGTCATGACCGGGGCCGGTCCGTCGGCCGAGTTGTAGCCGATGAACTCCGCGAACGGTCCCTCGTGCACGGTCTCGGTGGGCGACACACGGGCCTCGAGCACGATCTCGCATTCCGCTGGGACCCACAGGTCAGATGTACGCGCGCGTACCATTTGCAGAGGCGCCCCCTGCAGGCCGCCGGCGGCCCACAGCTCGTCGGCCTCCTCAGGCATCTGGGAGCCCATGAATGCTCCGGCGTAGAGCAGCGAGATGGGCGGGCCGATGCACACCGCGATCTGCAGGTCGATGCCGAGCACCATGGCCCGCTCGTGGGCGGCGCGCAGATGGCGGCCGTAGTCGAGCTTGATCGCAGTGCGGTTGCCACCGAGGATCTGCAGTCGGTGGTACGAGGCGTTGTGCACGCCGGTCACCGGGTCGCGCACGATGATCACACCGGACGTGATGAAGCGGCCGCTGTCGCCCGGTGCGTGGTGCATCACCGGTAGGAGCGAGCCAAGGTCGATCTCCGCCGGGTCGTCGATCACCACCGACTGGGATGGGCCCGACGCGACGAGCAACGGTGCAATCGGGTTGGTCATGGCGCGCGTCGTCGCCGCCCGGACGCCGTTGCGGTCGAGGCCGAACGCCGCCTCCACGTTGGCCGGGCTGGCCAGGAAGTTGCCGAGCACGGGCATCGACGAGCCGATCACGTTCTCGAACAGCAGCGCCCGGTCGCCGTCGTGGCGCTTCATCAGGCCGGCGAGTTCGAGGTTTGTGTCGACCTTGCGGGACACGGCCATGATGCGGCCGGCGTCGCGCATGCGGGCGAGTGCCGTGCGGAAGTTCAGGTCGAGCGCACCGAGCTCCGGCGCGTTCATGAGCGCGGATCCGGGTAGCGGATCTCGAACGTCACCGCGCCGTTCGGTGACGTCCACGGGCCGTGCTCCATGCCGGGTGGACGTGATGCGTACATACCTTTCGTGAACGTCTGGCCGAGGCGCAGGTCATGGATCTCGCCCTCGATGATCCACACCTCCTCCCAGATGTCATGCGTGAGCACTCCATTCGCGGACGTGTCGGCGTTCGGCGGGAACTTCAGGATGCGGGTGACGTAGCCGCTCTCATGTGAGCCGGACAGAACGACCTCCGTGAGCGTACCTGTCTTGTCGCCGTCGATCGGCGTCCAGGTGAACCGAGCGTCCTCGAACGGGTTGGTGAACTCGTACTCGGGCTTGTCGAACTCGAATGTGTACATATGGTTCTCCTGAATCCTTCGAAGCGTCAGCGGGTTGCGACGACGCCGGCAAGGCAGCCGTCGACAAGGGTGGTGGCGTCGTCCCAGCCGTAGTTGCCGAACGAGCGCATGGCCACGACGTTCGGCTCCCCGGCATAGAACATCTCGTACTGCAGGTGCCGGCCGGCGAACTCCGAGCCGACCGCATCCCAGATCAGCTTCAGCAGCTTCACCCGCTCGTCCGCCGTCGCGTTGGGCCAGCGGATGTAACGATCGATGTCGGCCGCGCTCACCGGGTCGTCGTAGGAGAGCGACGACGACGGGAGTTGGATGATCGAGCCGCCGGCCATGTCCCGCAGCTCGTAGACGAGATCGTTCATGAGCTTCGGCTGCTGGGTCATCGCCGAGTAGAGCACCGAAGCGTCGGGCCGCTCCACGCCGAGCGCGTCCGGTGCCGAGTTGGCCTCAGCCGCAAGCACGAGGGCCCAGGGCAGATGCGCCTTGCCGGCGAAGTGGCCGAGGCGCTGCTTCGTCTTGATGTCGTCGATGGCACCGCTTCCCTCGGCCATGCGGCGGGCCAGGCCCGCGTAGAAGCGGGTCTTCACCGCAAAGCGGATCTGCGCCTGGGTGTTGCCGAGCGAATGCGCAGCGGTCCGGTTGAACTGGCCGTAGGTGACGTCCAGGTTGCGGTACGCGAAGACGTGCTCCCACGGCACGAACACGTCGGCGAACACGACGAGCGAATCGGTCTCGTCGAAGCGAGAGCTGAGCGGGTAGTCGAAACCGCCCGGGTTGCCCTGCGCATACGGGCGCCGCGAGTAGATGCGCAGGCCCGGTGCATTCGCCGGGACCACGAGCGAGATGGCGTAGTCCTCGCTCCCCTTCGGCAGCGGGAGGATGCAGCTCACGAGGATGTAGTCGCTCAGCACCGAGCCGGTGCCGAGCATCTGCGCACCCTTGATGACGATGCCATCGTCGCGCTCCT
>JAYUDQ010000032.1:0-7177 GCA_043739745.1 Acidimicrobiia bacterium
CCGTCGGGTACCAACGCACGACCGTCGTACCGAACAGACGCTCGGAGTCCTCGTTCGGTGGACCCCAACCTTCACCAGTCAGTCGCACCTCGTCCTCGAGGGGCGGGTGGCCCCAACCTGGATTGCCGGGAGCGAAGCGCTCGTGCAAGTCGATCGTCTCGGCGTACACCTCCGGTTCATCCAGCCGGCGCACAACCACGTGACCGAGCACAGCAAGCCATCCGCTCGGCTTGAGGACGCAATGCGCTTTGGACCAACCGGTCGAAGGGTCAACCCAGTCCCACTGACCACTCGATCGCGGGAGGGTCCACCCGCGCGCACCGCGGTCCACCGTCGTCGCCCGTCACGGACGGCCGCCGTGATGTCGAGCTCCCAGTGGACCTCGGATGCGTCCGCCTTCACGAGCTGAGCAGGTTCACGACCCACCTGGACCACCGCACGCCATCGCCGGTTGCCGGGTGGGTCGGGGTTGCACTGCATATCGGCCCTTACGAGCGGCTTCACCCTTGTTGCAACAGCTTCTGGCTCCCAGCCGCTGCGCCTCAAACCGTCGCGTTGCCGTCCAAATCCTTTTTGCATTTCGACCCACGACGGCAAGAAAGCGCAACTACTCGGCATCGCACGGACCACCGACGACACGCTCGGCGGATGAGCACCATCGAAGGCCCGTCGGAGTCGGCGATCGACCGACTGACGCGCAATCCCGTCATCACGGTGCCGGCTACAAAGATGCGACTGATCTGCGTCCCGGCAAAGGTCCCGAGACGTGTTCATGATCAACTCGCCCGTGCCGACATCGAGATTGAGGCGCACCAGGCCCGCTCGATCGTGCTGGCCTGAAGCGCATGACGGCAGACACGGGTTCGAGAGCACAACCTTGAACACGGCGGATCGGCACGACGGAACGTACCGACGGTCGCTCAGACCCTGATATTTGGTGTCTCGAGCGCGTCAACATGCCTTGACGCGCTCGTTGGTTCGAAAACGAGCGAAACGGAGCGGGGTATGGCCACGTCGTCCGCTCGATCACCCGCTGCTGGATCTCCGAAGTGCCTTCGAAGACTGCGCAGTTCGACTCGGTCAGCCGTCGAGCACACCAGGGTCGGCCGGCACGTCGACCGCGTGCTCCCGCAGGATCGCGAGCGGAACGATCCCCAGAACCCGTTCGTGCGTGCTGGCCAGCACCACGTGCGCGGCGGCACCGTCGCGGTGGGCTCGTAGCCAGTTGACCGCCGTCACGCACCAGCGGTCACCGGGGACAAGCCCGGGGAAGCGGTACTGCGGCATCGGCGTGGTGAGATCGTTTCCGATGCTGCGCTGATGGGCGAGGAACTCGGGTGTGACGACCGCACAGATCGTATGGCTGCCGAGATCCTCCGGACCGGTACTGCAGCACCCGTCGCGGTAGAAGCCGGTCATCGGGTCCGTGCCGCACGACTCGAGGTCGCCTCCCAGCACGTTGCGTTCGGCGGCTCGGCCAGGTTCGGACATGGCATCAGTATCGTTCGCTTCGCCCGGCAGTATCGCTTCGCCCGGCAGTATCGCCCGCCCACGCAGCTACGGCCGGCGCTTGCCCCGTTTCGACTCCGCGTCTGGCGACTGCGCGTTCGCCGCCTGCAACCCCAGGTCGCCATGCGCGTGCTCGGGCGCGCAGCGCAACCCCTGAATCACGAAGTTCGCATATGTTCTCGCAACGTTTTCGATCGGGGTCCCGGCCTCGGCGCGGTACCAGAGGTACACCGTGTTCACGAGGGTCAGCGTCGCGTTCGAGACGATGCGCACGTCGAGTTCGGGACAGAACGATCCGTCGGCCTGGCCCGCCTTGATCAGCGACTCGACGAAGCGTTCGTAGCTGTGGCGCTCGTCCATGATCTCGCGCCGCCGTTCGCCGGAGAGCGCGCCGTACTCGGTGTAGAACACGCGGATCCAGTTGAGCCGCCTGCCGAACGAGAGCACGTGCCCCTCGACGAGCGAGCGCAGTTTCTCGACGGGCGCGGCTTGGATGGCCTGCGCCCGAATGAGGTTCGCGTGGGCGTCTTCGTGGATCGACATCGTGATCCTGTACAGCAGGTCTTCCTTGGAATCGATGTAGTAGTAAAGCGAACCCTTGAGCATCCCGGCAGCTTCGGCGATGTCCTGCAAGGTCGTCGCCGCATACCCCTTGCGGTGGAAGATCTCGGCCGCCAGTTCGTAGATCTGCTGCTCGCGCTTGAGGGCCTTGGCGCTGGATGGGCGCGCTCGGGTCCCGTTCGGCGGCGGTGTCATGGCGAGGTGATGCTACCGACGGTTGCTGCGCGGCATCGGTCTTGGTTTGTCAACCGTACGTTTGATAAAGAGGAGGATGGAAGTCCGTCAGGCGACGGACGGTTGGGGGCGACGATGTTGACCGGAGCGCAGTACAAGGAATCGCTGTCCGATGGACGGGCGACGTACTTCGAAGGTGAGCGGGTCGACGACCTGCCGGGGCATCCGCTGCTGGGTTCGGCCGTGGATCGAATCGCGTCCGACTACGACTGGCTTGCGGGCCAGTCCATCGACGGACAGAGCCCGCTGAACAAGGTGCCGCAGAACCCCGCTGAGCTGCGGGAGATGGTCGACGTGGTCCATCACGCGGGGATGATGGCGCACGTCACCTACACGTCGATCATGACGTTGTCGACGGCGGCCGGGCGCATCGCCGACACTGCGCCGCAATACCTCGAACCGATCAGCATGTTCATCAAAGAGGCGCAGGAGCGCGACATCCGGATCACGCAGTGCATCACCGACGCCAAGGGCGACCGCTCGAAGCCGCCGTTGAAGCAGGAGGATCCCGACGCGTACGTACACGTGGTCGAGCGTCGCAAGGACGGCGTCGTGATCCGCGGCGCGAAGCTCCACATCACCGGCGCGTCGTTCGGTCACGAGCTGATGACGATCCCGACGAAGGCCATGAAGGCCGGCGAGGAGGACTACGCCATCGCCGCCATGATTCCGGTGAACTCGCCGGGCGTGAAGATCGTCAACACCACCTACGCACCCCGCCACGCCGATGTCCGTGACTTCCCGGTGTCGGGCAAGGACCACTACCCGGAAGGATTCGTGATCTTCGAGGATGTGTTCGTCCCCCACGAGCGCATCTTCCTCAACGGCGAGGTTGCCCAGGCCTCCGTGTTCGCCCACTCGCTCGGCCTGTGGGAGCGCCTCGGCGGCCTGTCCGGCATGGCCGACGGTGCCGACCTCCTGGTCGGTCTCGCACAGCTCGTCGCCGAGTCCAACGGCCTCGGCGGCGAGGGCCACATCAAGGAGAAGATCTCCGAGATGATCATCCACGCGACGGTCGTGCGCGCCTGCCTCGAGGCAGCGCTGTCCCATGCAGAACAAGGCCCGCTCGGTGCGGCGTTCCCGAACGAGTTGTATACGAACGCCGGCAAGTACACCGGGGCGGCCAACTACAACCTCATGGTCCGGCACCTGCACGACATCGCCGGCGGCTCGGTCGTCACTGCGCCCAGCATCGCCGACCTGGAGAACCCCGAAACCGGTGCGCTGATCCGCAAGTACATGTCGACGCGAAGCGACGTCGACGGCGAGTACCGCACGAAGCTGTTCCACGTCATCCGTGACCTGACTGCCGACTCCTACGGCGGATGGTCCGCAGTCACCAACATCCAGGCCGGCGGCGGGCTGTATGCGCAGCGCATCGTGACCCGTCGCCACTACGACCTGGCGGGGGCGAAGGCGCGGGCCGCGGCGCTCGTCGAGGGCGGCGGCCGTTCCGGCTGCTGAGTTGAGGTCGGACGCCTCGAACATCTGACACGGCCACGTGTCAGTCCTCGGGGACGCGGAACAGGGTCTCCTGAGCGATGGACGCCAGCAGCGTTCCGTCACGGGCCCGGAGCGATCCAATGGCCAAGCCGCGACCTCCGCCGGTGAACACCGGATGGATCTCGGAGAGGATCCAGTCATCCACGTGCGTGCGGCCATGGAACCAGACCGAATGGTCGAGCGACAACGAGCGGCGCCGTTCGAGCCCGGGGTGCTCGGCATGGGGTTGGCGGACCGCCCGGGTCGGGCCATGGTCGCTCATGTAGGCAAGCCCCTGGACTTGGAGCGCAGGCGAATCGGGCAGCGGCAGCCGAGCGCGGAACCACGCACGGCGGATGTGCAGCGGCGACGAGTCCGCAGTGGCCGGGATGTCACGGCTCTCGAACCAGCGGGTCGAATAGCGCCCGTAGCGCAACCCCTCAGGGCCCGCCACGCCAGGTGTCGCTGCGACCTCGTACTCGGGGCCGTCCTCTACGTCCTGGAAGCTTGCGGTGAGGGTGAAGATGACGCCGCCGTCCTGCGTGGCCACGACCCGGCGCGAGGAGAAGCTCCCGCCGGAGCGGGTCTCCTCCACCTGGTAGCGGATCGGCATCCGACCGTCGCCGGCATCGACGAACGATGCGTGCAGGGAATGGGGGAGCCGGCTCGGCTCGACCGAGTTCTGCGCAATGGCCAGTGACTGACCAATCAACATGCCCCCGAAGATGTGTGGGACCGCAGCCGTGCAACGACCCGTGAAGCTGCCATCGGCTTCGGCCACGGTTCGGAGCTCCACTTCGATGGGCAGCGCCTCTGCATCCGAAACGATGGGTCGGGCGCTCACGCGGTGGAGACAGATCCCGCCGCGGTGTGCTCCAGGATGGCCGAGGTGATCGCCGGCCACAGCGCTTCGGGCATGTCGTGGCCCATGTCCTCGACCTCCAGGAGACGGGCACCGGCGATGAGCTCGGCCGTTCTGCGACCGCCCGACGGGTTGATCAAGGTGTCGTCGAGTCCGTGGATCACCAGCGTCGGCGTGGTGACCTTTCGCAAGCCGTCGGCGCGGCTGCCGGTCGCCACGATGGCAGCCATCTGTCCGACCGCGCCCTGCGGGTAGAACGAGCGGTCGTAGGCGATGGCGGAGAGGGCGCGGACCTTGTCGACATCGGCGTAGCGCCTGCTCATGAAGATCATGCGGTCCTTCGACGCGTCGAGGAACGCCTCACGCTCGGTCGGCGGAGGTGTCAGCAGCGTGGCGATCGCTTCGGGAACGGGCTGACCGAATTCGGGCTCGCCGGTCGTCGACATCACCGAGGTGAGCGACAGCACCCGGTCCGGATGCTCGATCGTCATCACCTGGGCGATCATGCCGCCCATAGATGCGCCGACGATGTGCGCCCGCTCGATGTTCAGCGCGCGTAGTAACGCGAACGCATCGTCGGACATGGCGGACAGCGTGTACGGGCCGCTCGTTGCCGGGGTGGCACCGTCGAACTTCGACGACAGGCCGCAGTCACGGTTGTCGAATCGGATGACGTAGTGACCACCGTCGGCGAGTGACTGACAGAACGGTTGAGGCCACGAGGTCAACTGGGCGGTGAAGCCCATCACGAGCAGCAACGCGGGATCGCTGGGCTGTCCGAATGTGTCGTATTCGATCTCGACGCCGGCGGGAGTAGTGATGCGGGGCATGACGCACTCTGGCGTGTCGGAGGCAGCGGTGTCGATTCCGACATGAAGCCGGAGGATTCTTCGTAACGGAGGGAAGGCGGGTACCTTCACCCGATGCGGGTCGCCCTCTGCTCGCACCAGCTCGCGGGTTTCGACGGTGTGTCCGTTGTGGCCGGGCAGTGGGCCGATGCCCTCGAAGCGCTCGGACACGAGGTGATCGAGGTCGCCGGATCGTTCGGATCGCGCCTTGCCCCGACCCGCGAGCGGAGGCCGCTCCCTGCGCTCTGGGCGGCGGAGCCGGGAGCCGAGCCTCCCCCTCTGGAGAATGGCGACGTCCGACACGCCCTCGATGGGGCTGAGGTCGTGGTCTTTGAGAATGTCCTCACGCTGGCCAGCGCACCGGCGGCGGCCATGGCCCTCGCCGACCACGTGGACGTGCATGGCCTGCCTGCAGTCGTGCACCACTACGACCCGCCCTGGGAGCACGCTGACCGGCGTACGGACGCACGCTTTCCGCTTGCGCTGTCGGGCGCAACCCATGTCGCGACGAGCAACCATGTCGCCGGAGAGCTCGCGGCACGCCGGGGGATCGTGGCCGCGGTGCTCCACAACCCGGTCGATGTCGCCGGGGTGACCGGCGGTGCCCGTGACGCGACTCGGCTCGAACGCGGTGTCGGCGTGGGCGAGCTCCTCGTCGTGCATCCGGTTGGGGCGTATCCCCGCAAGCGGGTGGACCGCGCCGTGGACTGTGTACGACGCCTACGGTCGATGACCGGCGCGCCGGTCCGCTACTGGCTCACCGGTGCCGATGAAGCCTTCCTGGCGGGCGATCCGGCACTTGGCTCGCTGCTGGGCACGCTTGAGGATCCGCCGCTCCTGTGCCGTATGGACGATGTCGCAGGGCTCTACGCCGCGAGCGACCTCGTCCTGCTCACGAGCGACTGGGAGGGCTGGGGCATGCCCGTCCTCGAGGCGGCTGCGGCGGGGCGGATGCCGGTGACCAATCCGTACCCGATACTCGCCGAGATCGGCGGTCTGGGCGTGACGACGAAGGACTGCGGTCACGTCGAACGCTGGGTGGAGCAGATCGGTTCACCCGGATGGACGGCGACGCTGGAGGCGAACCGCTGTGCGGTCGCCCATCTCGACACCATCCACCTCGCAGCGCGCCTTGAACCGCTCCTCGCTGCTGCTGCACTCGGTCCGGCGTCTCGAGTTCATCCCCGAAATGCAATGTTCACCGCCGTGGGCCGATGTTGAAACATCGCATCCCTACACTGTGCCAAGTCGGATCTATTCGGGAGGACCGCTGTGACTGTTTTGGATCGCATTGACTTCGACAAGATCGTGGAGGTCTTCGAAGCCACGGGCTACGTGGTGATTCCCGGCCTCTATTCGACGGAAGCGCTTGACGAGCTGCAGGGGGCGATGGAGTCGTTGCAGGCGAAGGTCGCATCCGGCGAGCTCGACCCGACGTTCGCGGGCAACGAGTTCGTCGGTGCATTCGAGGGCGATGCGCCGCCGTTCGTGCACTACGTCGTGAACGTCACGGCGCTCTCGGCGGCTGCACACGTCGCGTTCTACCACCCGCTGGTCCTGTCGGTGATGGAGCGCTGCCTTGGTCCGGACTACTGGCTGTTCTGTCCGGACGGCCGTGGCGTCGTGTACCAGGACGCCCGTCCCGGCCAGGGCATGACCTACACCCGGATCGGCTGGCACT
>JAYUDQ010000033.1:0-2759 GCA_043739745.1 Acidimicrobiia bacterium
ACCGAGATCAAGAACCGTGGCACCGCGGATGTGTGCATCGTTGTCTGCGATGGCCTGACCGGTCTCCCTGACGCGGTCGGCGCAGTGTGGCCCCAGGCCATCGTGCAAACATGTGTTGTTCACCTTCTTCGGAACTCGTTCCGGTACGCGTCGCGCAAGGACTGGCCGGCGATCGCGAAAGATCTGAAGCCGGTGTACACGGCGCCGACCGAAGCAGCCGCGCTGGAACGTTTGGCCGATTTCGCTGGAACGTGGGAGAAGAAGTATCCGGCGGTCGTGAACCTGTGGGAGAACGCGTGGGCCGAGTTCGTCCCGTTCCTCGGCTTTGACCCAGAAGTCCGGGCCGTGATCTACACCACGAACGCTATCGAATCGATCAACGCCCGGATCCGCAAAGCGGTCAAGTCTCGTGGCCATTTCCCGACCGAGACCGCTGCCTTGAAGTGTGTCTATCTAGCTGTGATGAGTCTCGATCCGACCGGGCGAGGCCGTCAACGATGGATGAATCGTTGGAAACCTGCCCTGAATGCCTTTACAATCGCCTTCCCTGGCCGTATAATACCGACGAACAAGTAACCGAGTTCACTCAAAGAGCAGAACCAGTTACACCGGAAATGTTACAGACCCCGACAGTCCGGGGGCGAAGCCGTCGACGCGACTGAGCGGCCCGAGTGGGGAGCTGTTCATGCTGCCGCCCGAGGTGTTCGACGTGTTGCGTGATGTGGTGAAGGCGATGGCGGACGGGCAGGCGGTCACGATTGCTCCGGTGCATCAGCGCCTGACGACGCAGGAAGCTGCCGGGCTGCTCGGTGTGAGTCGGCCGACTTTGGTGAAGCTGCTCGATGGTGGCGAGATCGCGTACGAGCAGCCCGGACGTCATCGGCGCGTGTTGCTCACGGACGTGTTGGCGTATCGGCAGCGGCGCTCGACGCGTCGTCGTGCCGCGCTCGACGAGATGGTCGAGGTCGCGGATGAAGCTGGCATGTACGAGTTGACCGCAACACCGCTTCCTTAGAGGCTGTTCGGGAAGTTTTTCCAGGTAGCAATGCGTTTGGTCGTGTTTCGGTGTGTTGGTTGGGATAGAGTCAATGCATAGAAGCGAATCGGCTTCCATTCACGAAGACGTGGCGTTCGGCGCCGGGTGACATGAGTGATGAGGAGTGGGCGCTGATCTCGGATCAGTTCCATACCTGGTCGGGTGGGGGCCGCATGGGCCGGCCTGCGAAACACGACAAGCGCCGCATCGTGGACGCGGTGTTCCATGTCGCGGCGACGGGCTGTCAGTGGCGGGCGTTGCCGGAGCGGTACCCGAACTGGAACACCGTGCACCGTTACCACCTGGCCTGGTCACGCGACGGAACGTGGGAACGAGTAGCCGACCGGTTGCGGGCGTTCGTGCGTGCCGAGGCCGGTCATGACCCCGAACCGTCGGCGTCGATCGTTGACGCCCGCACGGTTCGCGGTGCGTCCACTGTCACGTCGACAACCAGGGGATACGACGCCGGCAAGAAGATCTCGGGACGAAAGACCTTCGGTCTGGTCGACACCCTTGGACTGCTCATTGCGGTGGTCGTGGTCGCTGCGTCGACGTCAGATAACCGTGGCGGGATCGAGGTGTTCGACGCCGGGAGGGCCAAGACGAAACGGCTCGAGAAGCTGTGGTGCGACAGCGGGTTCAAGACCACGTCCGTCAAGCACTGCCAGCGTGCCGGTGTTGACGCCGAGGTCGTCAAGCGCATCCATCCGCACCAGTTCGTGGTTCTCCCGCAGCGCTGGATCGTCGAACGGACCTGGTCTTGGCTGATGAATAGCCGTCGGCTCCAGGTTGACTATGAACGAGACCCCGACGTCACCAAAGGCTTCGTATGGGCCGTCCAGTCCCGACTCCTCCTACGCCGACTAACCGCTCACGCACAGTAGTAAGCGCGCTGGCAAAACTTTCGCGACAGCCTCTTAGCGGTAGTCGAGCGTGGCGTTCGTTGTTGTGCTCGACACGTGCGTGCTGTTCCCGGCGCATCTTCGAGACACGTTGTTGCGGTTGGCAGGTCGAGCTGTTCGTTCCTGTGTGGTCGGCTCACGTCATCGGCGAACTCGAACGGAACCTCGTCGAGTATCGGGTCGCTCGGACCGCCGTCGCACGGCTGACCGCGCTGATGAGCGACACATTCCCCGATGCGTCGGTGATCGCCTACGAGGACCTGATTCCGTCGATGACCTGCCACGAGAAGGACCGTCACGTGCTCGCGGCAGCGGTGCGGTCAGGTGCCGCCGCAGTGGTCACGTTCAACCTGCGAGACTCCCCGCCAAGAGCACCGAGCCGTACGAGGTCGACGTGGTCGATCCTGCCGATTTCCTCCTCGACCTGCTCAATCTTGCTCCGCGTGCGGTTATCGATGAACTGGCCCGGCAGGACGCGCTCTCGAAGTCAGGTGTCCCGCGATTCGTCGCCGAAGTCCGGCGGCGTGGATAGCGGTTGAAGTTGGCGGGCAGGGTCGTCAATGCGGTTCCGAGGACCGTGGGAAAACGCGCCCTCCGACCGACACCCCTTCAGCGGAGCGTGGCGGAAGGAGGCGACGATGGGGTGTCGCTCTGCAAGCAAATTGCAAGCATCCGTTCGCGGAACGTGGCGGAGCCGAGCGGAAGACAGCGGAGCCCAGTTCTGCGTAGTGCCAGCTAGGAGGACCTTTTTTGCCGCTCGGCTCCGCTCGCTGCCGCCCGGTTCTATGGCCGGGGCGTTTGTTCAAGTCCCCCCTTCGACA
>JAYUDQ010000034.1:0-2754 GCA_043739745.1 Acidimicrobiia bacterium
GGGCACGTCATTGACCTCATCGAAGGCGAGGGCGAGATGGAGGCTCGGATCGGTCCGCTCGCGCTCGCAGGAGGCGAGTATGCGCTCGATGCCGGCATCTACTCCTCCGCCTGGGATCGCACGTTCGATCACCATTACCAGGCACTGCGCTTCACCGTCGCAGCGCCGCTCGCGCCGGGCCCACTGGCTCCCCAGCACGAGTGGCTTCATCATTCGGGTCAGCGCCGACGACAGCCGGACCGGGTCGATGAGACGTGGGCTGCGCCTGCGGCACCGATGAGCAATGCCGCGGGTCTCCGGACAACAGCCGTTGACCCCGGGTCGGCAGAGTCCTCCGAGCCGCAACCGGAACTCGCCGGGTCGTCGCTACGAGCGCTCGCCCGTCGAACGCTGATCGCGACAGGGCTCTATTCGTTGATTGCTGCGACGGTGTTCGGCCCGTACGTCCGGACCGGAACGTTCGTCTCCGATGACTGGTCGTCGGTCGACAGCTATCGGCACAACGGAGCGTCGCTGATGCTGCGCTATTTGCGACAGAGCTTCGGTGGGCGTCCGCTGCTTGCGCTCGTGCTCACGGCCTTCCCTACGATCCTCGGAACTGCGCACCCGGCGGGGTACCTCGCTGCCTCTATCGCCCTTGCCGTCATGACCTCGGCTCTCTTCGCTGCGCTGCTGCTGACGTGCGGTGTGCGCGGGTGGATGGCGATCGGCGCAGGAGCACTCGCACTGGTGTTCCCCTGGTCAGACAGCACCCGGCTGTGGCCGGCAGCGGCGGCGAACAACGTCGCGGTGTGCCTGTTGTTCGCGGGCCTCATCATCGGGTTGCGCAACAGTCGAACACCGGACGGCCTCGGAGCAGTCGGCCGAGAGATCGTGGTTGCGGTGCTGCTTGGCGCCAGCATCCTCACCAACGAGGTTACCGCTGGTGTAGCGGTTCTGGCCGGGTTGGTGTACTTCCGCCTTCTTCCGAGGAAGAGCGCGTTGTGGCGATGGGCACTGGATCTGTTCGCTGTCGGCAGTGCCGCGCTCTACGCCACCGTGTCGACACACAAGTACCGCGCCCCGTGGCCGGAGTGGGTCCGCCACCTCCGAAGGATCGGAATCGATTCGGTTCGGCTCGAACTGCGCTCGATGATACCGATTCCGATACCCGACCTTCTCCGCCTCGCCGCGCTCGTCGTTGCCGGGGTCGTCGTCGTGAGGACGTGGCAGGCGGGCGAGAAGCATGCGCGTGACGACATCAACCGGGCAGTCGCGGTCATTGCATCCGGTTGGCTGATACTCCTCGTCGGTTTCGTTCCGACCGTCTTTTCGGCGTACTTCACGCCGCTGAGCGACAGCCTCGACAATCGGGCCAATCTCCTGGCGATGTATGGGCCGGTCCTCTCGGTGCTCGGTCTCGTCATGCTCGCCGTCGCCATCGCGACGCATCGAACCGGCGAAGCCCGTACGGCAGCGCTCGCCGGATGCGTTCTGTTCGTCGTCATCGGCGGGCAGTACGTGGCGCGCATCGATGCAGACACCACAAGGTGGGTGGCTGCGTCCGAGGAACGGGAGCTCGTTCTCGGCCGCGTAAAGGAAGCGATCCCGAGCTTCCCCCCGAACCACGTCGTCTACGTCACCGGGCATCGCGGTCTCGTGACATCGGCGCTACCGGTGTTCGCCGATACCTGGGACCTGGGGTCGGCACTGCGTCTGCGTTTCGACAGCTCCACGTTGCGGGCATACGCGGTCTTCGCCGGTGCGCGATTCTCGTGCGATCCGGATGGTCTTCGCCCGCTCACGCTTCCCGGCCTTCATTCGGACCAAGCCGAGCAAGGGCCATTGACGTACTACTCGCCGTACTACGCGCGTGATCATGGCGCTCCCTATGGGCACATCACGTTCTTCGATGTCCGGACCGGACGTCGCTTGGATGTTGCCGATCGGGCGGCATGCCAGGCGATCGTGAACGGTCTCGACCTGGTGGCCATCGGCCCATGAGCAACGCCAGCGAATCGATGCCCACGCTGTCACTCGCGTTCGTGCTCCCCGCGGTGGGGCCGACGGCAACACACGATGACGACGTGATGGAGCTCCTCCTGTACGCGGGGGCAAGAATCGAACACCACACCCTCGAGCATCCCGGCCGGGCGCTCACCGTCACCGTGCTCACGAACGATTCGGTGACCGGAGGTTGGGCCCGGTTGCAAGCAGACATCGCGCCCCTCATGCTGCCGCTGTGCCGCTTGGTGGTGATCCCGGAACCCGAGGTGCCGTGCATTGGCGAGCAGCGGCTCCGGGAGACGTATCAGCTGCTCGAGCACCTCAAAGGTGAAGCCTTCGACGAGGTCCACTACCTCGACCACGGCGGAGTTGGCTTCTACCCCACGCAAGCGAAGCGTCTCGGGTTGGCCTTCCATACGTCGCAGTTCATCGTGCACATCGTGGGTGGGGCGGTGTTTCGAGCCGGCGTCGATGATCGGCCGCTCGACAGCGTCGCTTCGCTTGTCGAGGACCTGCTGGAACGAGAGTCCGTCGCCCGCGCCGACCAGGTACTGGTGCACGACGGTCCGGCATGGGATTGGTATGCCGACAAGATCGAGCTACCGGACACCGAGAGGGTGCGTCTCCTCGCCCGGCCTGCGCCTGCGGTCGACACCAACTCCCCGGCTGCGAGTTCCTTCCCCGTGATCGAGGGGCGAATGGGAATGTCCTCGTTGGCGTTCTACGGGCCGCTCGGGACCGGTTCCGCGCTTCCGTTGTTCTGTGACG
>JAYUDQ010000035.1:0-2752 GCA_043739745.1 Acidimicrobiia bacterium
CGGGCGCTCGCACCGCAACGGCCCCATCATCGCCGAGCCCAAGTGGGCGGACAGCCCGACCCGTACGCTGGCCGCACACATGCCTGCTTCGACTGTCATCGCAACGAAGTGAAGTACCCGTGGTATTCACGCATCGCGCCCCTCTCTTGGATCGTGAGCGAACACGTCGATGACGGACGCCAGGCCATCAACTTCTCCGACATCAACCACGGCGGTGAGGGCAGGGACAACATCGTCGATGTCGTCAAGGAAGGCTCGATGCCGCCGAGCTACTTCACCCGCTTCGCGCTCCACCAGCAGGCAAAGCTGTCGAAGGCCGAGATAGCGACGCTTGTCGCCGGGCTCGAGACGATGCCGGAGTTCCGAACACGCAGTCCCGCAGGCGGCTGAGCCACCATCGAACACTTGGATCTTCGAACTGCGGCCGGTCTTCCCGTCGCGAACGTTCTCGAAGCACTCGCCACCTCCGATGCCGGCCTGAGCGCCGACGAAGCAGCGCGACGATTGCAGACGTTCGGACCGAACGCCCTTTCGTCGCATCAGGTGACCGCATTCGGCGTCCTCGCACGCCAGCTCCGAAACCCGCTGCTGGTGCTGTTGATCGGGGCCGCCGGTGTGTCGATTGTGACCGGTGACGTCGCCGGCGGGGTGATCATCGCCGCGATCGTGGTCATGAGCATCGGGCTCGGGTTCTTCAACGAATACCGCTCCGAGATTGCGGTTGCGTCGCTGCAGTCCAACATCCGCCACGAAGCGATCGTGACGCGTGACGGCGTCGAGCAGGACGTGAACGTCCAGAACCTCGTACCCGGCGACATCGTGACGCTTCGGATCGGCGCGTTGGTACCGGCCGACGTGCGGTTGATCACGGTGAACCAGTTGGAGTGCGACGAGGCTGTCCTCACCGGAGAGTCGATGCCCGCGCTGAAGATTACGGAACCTCAAGAGACCGATTCATCAGTGGACTTACCATCGTGTGCGTTCATGGGCACTGTGGTCCACCAGGGCACCGGGCGCGCCGTCGTCGTGGCCACCGGTGTTGCGACCGCGTTCGGCACGATCGCCTTGGGGCTCGGCGAAGCGCCGGCCGAGACGGCGTTCCAGGTCGGCCTACGGGGTTTCTCGCGGCTGCTTGTCCGGGTTGCAGCGGCGCTGACAGTCTCCATCTTCGTCATCAACATCGCGTTCTCCCGGCCCCTACTCGAGGCGTTGCTGTTCTCGCTCGCCATTGCCATCGGCATCACCCCGCAGCTACTCCCCGCAATCGTGAGCGTCAGCCTGGCCAGTGGCGCACGACAGCTCGCGAAGCGACACGTGCTCGTGAAGCGGCTCGTCACGATCGAGGACCTCGGCAACATCGAGCTGCTCTTCACCGACAAGACCGGCACGCTCACGGAGGGGGCGATCACGTTCGACCGCGCGCTCGATCCGATAGGCCGATCCGAAGAGGAGGTGTTCGGCCTCGGACTGCTCTGCAACGAAGCGACGATGACACCGAAGGGCGCGGTCGGCGGGAATGCGCTCGACGTCGCCCTGTGGTCCGCCCCGGCTGCCGCAACCCTCACCGGCACAGCGCGCGATCCGTCTGCATACATACGACTCGGACTCCTCCCCTTCGATCACGAACGACAGCTCGCCACCGTCCTCGTTCGACATGGCAGCGACGAGGCAGTGCTGATCACCAAGGGTTCACCGGAATCGGTGATGGCGCAATGTGTCGCGGTTCCTGACGCTGCGCACGATGCGCTGAAGCAACTGTTCGAAGAGGGTGCCCGGGTGGTGGCGGTCGCAACCCGGCGCACCCCCGGGCTTGCGACGCTGTCGACCGCCGACGAGCGCGACCTGTCCCTGGCCGGATTCCTGACGTTCGTCGACCGTCCGAAGGCCGATGTCGGCACGTCACTCGCCACGCTGCGACGCCTGGGTGTGGTCGTAAAGGTGATCACCGGTGACAACGGGACGGTCGCCACCAAGGTGTGCCGCGACATCGGCCTCGAAGTCGACCAAGTGCTCACCGGCGCAGAGCTCGAGGCCCTGAGCGATGACGAGCTCGCGGCGGCCATCCCTCGAACGACGGTCTACGCCCGCGTGAGCCCCGACCAGAAGTCACGGATCATCAAGGTCGCGCGGCGCGACGGCGCCGATGTCGCGTTCCTCGGCGACGGGGTGAACGATGCCGTTGCGTTGCATGCCGCCGACGTCGGCATCTCGGTGGAGTCAGCGACCGACGTCGCGAAGGATGCCGCCGACATCGTGCTCCTCGACAAGGACCTCGGCGTCCTGGCCGACGGCATCATGGAGGGCCGACGCATCTTCGCCAACACCTTGAAGTACGTGCTCATGGCGACCTCTTCGAACTTCGGAAACATGTTCAGCGCAGCGGGCGCATCACTGTTCCTGACATTCCTGCCCATGCTCCCCTCGCAGATCCTGTTGAACAACCTCCTGTACGACGTCGGCCAGCTCGCCATCCCGACGGACCGGGTGGATGCCGAGGTGCTGACCCGTCCGGCCGCGTGGGACATCGGTTTCGTCCGGCGGTTCATGAGCATCTTCGGACCCATCAGCTCGATCTTCGACTTCGCCACGTTCTTCGTGATGCTCCGCATCCTGCATGCGAGCCACGGCGAGTTCCGCAGCGGATGGTTCGTCGAATCGCTGGCCACCCAGACGCTTGTCGTGTTCGTGATCCGCACGCGCCGAGTGCCCTTCTTCCGCAGCCGGCCGAGCAGGGCCATGATCGTCACCCCGC
>JAYUDQ010000036.1:0-2748 GCA_043739745.1 Acidimicrobiia bacterium
GGGTCGAACGGGCTCCCGGCTTCGATGAACGCCTCGTAGGCATCCGCGTCGAGTACCTCAGCCCATAAGTACACGTAGTACGCGGAGGCGTACCCGGAACTCGAGAACAAGTGCGAGAAGTGCGGCAGGCGGTGCCGCAGCACCATCGCGGGTGGCATGCCTATCGCCGCGAGCTGGTCCCGTTCGAACTGGTCGAGGTCGTCAGGCGGGCCCTCGGTGCGCTCGTGGAGGGCGATGTCGATCAACGCGCTGGACACGTACTCGACCGTCTCGAAACCCTGGTTGAACTGGGCCGCGCGGTGGATGCGTTCGATGAGTTCGTCGGGTATGGACGCACCGGTCTGCACGTGCCGGGCGTGGCGGCGCAGGACCTCGGGCTCGAGCAGCCAGTGCTCGAACAACTGCGAAGGCAGTTCCACGAAGTCGCGGAGCACATTGGTCCCTGCAAGCCGCTGGTACGGCGACGCGGAGAGAAGACCGTGAAGGCCATGGCCGAACTCGTGGAAGAGCGTGCGGGCATCGTCGAGGCTCAGCAGCGTGGGCCCGTCGCCGCCGGCCTTCGCGAAGTTGTTGTGGTTCGCGACGACCGGCAGTGCAGCGTCACCGGCGAAATAGTCTGCGCGCAGACGATAGGACGACATCCATGCACCGCTCCGCTTCGTGGGTCTGGCGTAGTTGTCCGAGAGGAAAACGCCACTCAGCGTTCCGTCAGGATCGCGCACCTCGAACGTGCGCACATCGGCGTGGTAGGTGGCAATGTCCGATCGTTCCACGAAGGAAAGGCCGAAGAGGCGCTGAGCGCAGTCGAAAGCTGCGCCGAGCACGGCGTCCAGCGAGAAGTACGGCTTCACCTCCTCGTCGTCGAGCTCGTACCGCGATCGTTTGACGCCTTGTGCGTAGTATCGCCAGTCCCAGGGCTCGACCTCGGCAATGCCATCAACGCGCGCCGCGGTGCCGAGCTCTTCGTACTCGGCGATCGCCGCCGACCGTGCCGGAACCCACACCTGTGCCAGCAGGTCAGCTACGGCATCTCGCCGCTGCGCCATCGTGTCGGCCAGTTGATAGTCCGCGAACGAGGCGTAGCCGTGAAGACGGGCGAGTTCGAGTCGTCGCCCCAGAATCTCGCCGATCAGCGGACGATTGTCGGTCGCTCCCCCGTTCTCCCCACGCCGCATCCAGGCGTTCCATGCAAGCTGTCGGAGGTCGCGACGGGGCGAGAGCATGAGGAACGGCGTGATCAGCGACCGAGAGATCGTGAGGGCGTGGCTGCCTTCGGCGAGTCCGGCATCCTGCGCGGCGCCGGCCATTGATGCCAGCAACCAATCCGGGAGGCCGACGAGATCGTCCGTCGTCAGCGCCAGATGCCATGTCGACTCATCGGCCAACACGTTCTGGGAGAAGCGGGTGTGCAGCGTGGCCAGTTCTTCGCTCAGCGTTCCCGCTCGTGCTCGGGAGTCGCCGGTCAAGGTCGCCCCTCCGCGTACGAAGTCGAGGTGGATTCGCTCGATGAGCCGAATCGCAACTCGGTCGAGACCCAGATCGGAACGCCTCGCGTGCAGCGCAGCGATCCGGGCGAACACCCCCTCGTGCAGTGAGATCGCCGATCGGTGCGCTGCGAGTCGAGGAGCCATCGTCCGCTCGACGACCTGCAACTCCGGGCTTGCCGCAGCCGAGCAGAGGTTGCCGAACAGCAGACTTACCCGATGAAACCGGGCGCCGGCCCGGTCAAAGGCGATGATCGTGTTCGCGAAGGTGGCTGCGTCGCCTGTAGCCGCGATCGCGTCGAGTTCGGCAAGGTGTGCGGCCATCGTCTCGTCGAACGCCGGCCCGAAATGATCCGGTGTGACGGCAGCAAACGGGGGAAGCCCGAGTGGGCCGTCCCAGTCACCGAGCAGGGGGTTATCGACGGGCACGGGAGCTCACGGGAGCTATGCCTAGTCGCCGTTGCGGGGTAACCTCCGTCTCGCATGTTGCTCGAGGACCTGACCTCACCCGACGACCTCCGACGCCTCACCTATCCCCAGCTCGAACGTCTGGCGGTGGAAGTGCGGGACTTCATCGTGCGCGCCACGAGTGTGAACGCGGGTCACCTCGGATCCAACCTGGGCGTGGTCGAGCTGACCTTCGCGTTGCATCGCGTGTTCCGTTCGCCGAACGACATCCTGCTGTGGGACACGGGCCACCAGGCCTACGTCCACAAGATCGTCACGGGCCGCGCTGCGGGTTTCGCCGCTCTTCGTCAGCCAGGCGGGCTCTCGGGCTACCCGAACCGACGCGAGAGTGAGCACGACTGGATCGAGAACAGTCACGCATCGACGGTGCTCAGCTACGCCCACGGCTTGGCCGAGGCCATGAAGGCATCCGGCCAGTCGAACCGCCACGTCGTCGCGGTGATCGGCGACGGCTCGATGACCGGGGGCATGGCGTACGAAGCCCTGAACAACCTCGGCCACTGCAACAGCCGCGTGCTCATCGTCCTCAACGACAACGGCCGCTCCTATGCGCCGACCATTTCCGGCCTCACCCGTGCCGTGTCGAAGATCCGCACGCTTCCGAGCTACGCCCGCGGCAAGAAACGCTCCGAGTCCATCATCCGCAACCTCCCGCTCGTCGGCGACCTCGGCCGACGCACGGTGAAGGGTGTCAAAGCGGCACTGCGGGAGATGGTCGACGAGCCTCATGCGTTCTTCGAAACGCTCGGAGTCCGCTACGTCGGGCCGTTCGACGGCCACGACCTCCCGGGCCTCG
>JAYUDQ010000037.1:0-2748 GCA_043739745.1 Acidimicrobiia bacterium
CGCCTCGGGCACGCGCACCGAAGAAGCATCGAAGATCCCTACGTACACGTACCAGTTGCGGGCGTTCCTGGCCGCGGTCGAGCAGGGTGCGCCCTACCCCACCGGCGGCGACGATTCGATCGGCACCATGGAGGCTGTCGACGCCATCTACCGCGCCGCAGGCCTGCAGCCGCGGCCGTCGCTTCGCGTCTGACCGGCCACCGGCAAAGCGCAAACGACTCAGGTTCGCGACAGTCCGTCTTGGGCTGCGGGCGTCCACCGGACGTCAACCACCGTGTTCGAAAGTCGTGCCGACGGCCGGGTCTGCCGGTCGCAAAGGAGCGCAGGATGATCAGCCGCCTTCAGATCCCCACCGGCGTCAAGCCAGGCCGCATGCCCGACGCCATCGCCCAGATGCACGAGGTCAACGTGTTCTCGCAGCGTCTGGCCGGCGTACGCGGTCAGATGTCCACCATCTCGATGGGTGACCGCGCGTTCGGTGGCGCCCTGCTCGTCTGGGATTTCCCTTCGGCCGAGGCCCAGGCGGCATTCGACAGTGCGGTCGCCGCCGACACTGCCTGGCAGGCGCTGCTCGCCCGCGTGGTCGGGCCCGACAGCTCGTGGGTCCTCCCTGCGCCTCGCGAGCTGCTTCGCCAGATCGCGTAGCGCCGGGCCCGATCGACGAGCGGGCGTTCCCCGCCTTTGAGCACCTGCGGGCGCGGCGGCCGGAGTGCCCGCAACGACACGGCAGAACGCCGAACGACAGGTCGCGAACGCTTGCCGGGGCCAAGCCGCCGCAGGGCTACAGCAGCCCGAGCGTCGGATAGAGCGGGTGCGCGGCCAGCAGGTCGGCGGAGCGCTTGCGCGTCGAGTCGACCTTCGCCGGGTCGAGCGCGAACTTCGCCTGGCTGACCCCGCCCGACGACGTCGCTGACGCCTCGGCCGAGGTCAGGACATCGGCAATGATGTCGGCCACCTCGTCCATGTCATCGGGTGACAGCCCGAGCGTCGTCAACGCCGGTGTCCCCAGGCGGATGCCACTCGTGTACCAGGCGCCGTTCGGGTCGTTCGGGATCGAGTTCCGGTTCACGATCACGCCGCTGTCCTCCAGCGCGGTCTCGGCCTGGCGGCCGGAGAGGCCGAAGCTGCGCACATCAACGAGCACCAGGTGGTTGTCGGTCCCCCCGGTGACGATGCGGGCGCCACGCCGTGCCAACCCGTCAGCCAAGGCAGAAGCATTGGCGATGATCCGGGCGGCATAGTCGGTGAACGACGGCTGCAGCGCCTCAGCGAAGGCCACGGCCTTGGCCGCCATGATGTTGCTGATCGGCCCCCCGAGCACCATCGGGCAGCCCTTGTCGACGAACTCCGCGTACTCGTTCGTGCAGAACACCGCCCCGCCGCGCGGGCCGCGCAGCGACTTGTGCGTCGTGGTGGTGACGACGTGGGCATGCGGGATCGGGTCGAAGTCGCCGGTGAACTGCTTGCCGGCGACCAGCCCGGCGAAGTGGGCCATGTCGACCATGAACGTCGCACCGACCGAATCGGCGATCTCGCGCATCTTGGCGAAGTTGATCTTGCGGGGGTACGCCGAGTAACCGGCGATGAGGATCAGCGGCCTGAACTCCTCGGCGAGGGCCGCCACCCTGGAGTAGTCGAGCAGTTCGGTGTCCGGATCGACGCTGTAGTTGCGCTGGTGGAAGAGCTTGCCGGAGATGTTCGGCCGGAAGCCGTGGGTGAGGTGGCCTCCCGAGTCGAGGGCCATGCCGATCATGCGCTGGTCGCCGAAAAGGTGGCGCAGCGTCTCCCAGTCGGTCTCGGACAGGTCGTTCACGTGCTTGGCCGCATGGTCGACGAGGAACGGCGCCTCGACCCGGTGGGCGAGGATCGACCAGAACGCGACGAGGTTGGCGTCGATGCCCGAGTGCGGCTGCACGTAGGCGTGATCGGCCCCGAACAGCGCCTTGGCGTGGTCCATGGCCAGCTGCTCGACCTTGTCGACGTACTCGCAGCCGGCGTAGAAGCGGTGCCCGACGGTACCCTCGGCGTACTTGTCGCTGAGCCAGTTGCCCATGGCCAGCAGGACCGCCGGCGACGCGTAGTTCTCGCTGGCGATCAGCTTCAGCTGGCTGCGCTGGTTCCCGAGCTCGCCCTTGATGAGCTCGGCGATGGTCGGCTCGCTGCGGGCGATGACGTCGAGCGAGGCGAGATAGGCGTCGCGCTCACGCGAGACCGGCGGGGTTGTTTCAGGCATATGTGTTCCTCCGTAGCGCCGGTCACGGCTTCCGGCCGTCAGAGTACCCAACCCGGCGGGTTGAGCCGCCCGCCCGGCTCACCGGTACATTCACCGCATGAGCGCTCCGGATTCCAGCCCGTTCTACAGCGACGAGCACCGGGAGTTCCGGGCGGTCCTCGACCGGTTCGTGGCCAAGGAGATCACGCCGTTCGTCAACGAGTGGGACGAGGCCGAGGAGTTCCCCCGCGAGTTGTACGAGAAGTGGGCCAACGTCGGCATCCTCGGCGCCGGCTTTCCCGAGGAGTACGGAGGCATCGGCACGGACGCGTTCCTCCGGCTGATCATCTACCAGGCCCTTGCCCGGTCCGGCAGCGGAAGCATGTGCGCAGGCATCATCTCCAGCTACATCTCGATGCCGGTCGTGCTGCACCACGGCACCGAGGCTCAACGTCAGTCGGTGCTGACGACGTGCTCGCGGGCCGCAAGGTCGCGGCCCTCGCGATCACCGAGCCGAGCGGCGGCTCCGACGTCGC
>JAYUDQ010000038.1:0-2747 GCA_043739745.1 Acidimicrobiia bacterium
AGCACTTCTACGCCACGAGAGCCAGCACAGCGACCCTGAGGGAATGCGGGGCCGGGTGCGGAGCTGGAACGCGGCACTGGCCGCCACGGGTGGGCTGCCCGAGGGGTCGCTGGCCGAGGCGTTCGTGGTGATCGAGACGGGATGACCAACTTCATGAGCGTTTTCACCACTTTGAGTGGTTGATTGTGCGATTGGAGGGGTCGATGCCACGCAACGTGTCAGATCTACACGCCGTGCCTGAACCTCACGCTCCGGAGACGGCCGATGTGGTGGCATTCCCGACCCAGATGGCGAAGGCGGTCGGGTCCGTGGAGGGCATCCACGTCGAGGTTCACGTCGCTTCGGATCAGGCCCGAGCGGCAACCGCCTTGATCGAGCTGGGACACCTCGCCAGCGATTCGCCCCACGGCGACGTGCTGATGCGCATCGCCCTCGGCGCCGATCTGCTCACTTCGCACCTGGTGCTCGAAGGCATCCGCTGTGTCGGCATCGCCATCGGTACGTCGCTCACGACCGGCGTGCATGCTGGTAGCTCCGAGTTCGCTGTCGCTGAATCGAGTGCCACATCAGCGGTGGTGATCGACCACGAAGGGAACCGCTCGGCCGTGGCAACGAGTTGGGAACGAGCCGACGAGGGACCCCGTACGGCCCTCACGATCCGGTCCGACTCCGCCGTTGGCTGCCTCACGCTGGCTCGCCAGGCCCGTGAACGTCCGGGCGGCGTCCCCGGGCTCTTCTCCACGGCCGGCGCCGACGGCTGGTTCATCTACGCCGATGGTCGCATCGAGAACTGCGTTTGAGTTGGCAAGGCACAGCCGCCGCAGGAGGCCCAGTACTCCCCGAAGCAGTCCCAGCCGATGAAGCAGCGCCGTAGGTGGCCGAAGGCAAATTCTTGACCACTCCAAACGCTGTTGAAGGTTCTTCATTGTCGTGACCATCCGAAACGCAGGTGAGCACACGAGACCCACGGAAAGTCCTCACGTTTCGTTGTGTCTTCGCACGCTCTACGTGAACTCGATCGGTTCCCTCGGCGTGAGCAAGCCCGTGACCAGCTATAACAGACTTGGCAAAAGAGAGCGAAACCACTTCCCCCGCGGAGAGTCGTACCTTGCCGCCTGGGACAGCTTCGGCCGCCTGGGACAGCTTCGGGAGTACAGGATCACGATCCGCGCTGGCCTCGACGCCTGCAACGGACTGGCCCGGTCGACGACCACGAGCCCGGCTTCATTGCCCACGCCGCCAACTTTGCGCAGGCGTACGGAATCACCGTGTCGTCCTGGCGTGGCATGGGCGTCCCAGACCCTGTCATGGTGAACGCCGGCCTTGCGTAGCGACGCGGTCGAGGCGTCGGACCCGTCCGGTGACGGCGTCGAAGATCAGATGCGCCTGAGCGTGCGGACGCGGTATCGAGCCGTTTCTGGCGTCGCCGATCGGTGGTGTGATTCGCTTCCGCGGCGCTGTGATCGGCGAGTTCCTCGAAATCGTCCTCGGACCCGCACACGACGATGTGGCCGGCTTCGACGGAAGCGGCGAACACGAGCCGTTCCGTTACGGTGTCGACCAAGTCCAGAGTCGGCAACGTCGCAACCACGTCAACGGGAAGCTGAACACGTTTCCGGTCACCGTGCCGTTGGGCGGTGTTGGCTCGTAGATCGAATGGTTACCGTTCCCATCCGCTGATCACCGCGTCATCCCCACAGCCCGTGCGGACCCGCTCGATGTCCGCTGGCACGTCGGAGCGGGTCACCGCGATCGTTCCCGGACACGCCCCGTTCCCGGGCCGACGCCAGCACGGAGTTGTCGCTGTTCGAATCGGCGTTTGGCGGGACGGCCGTAGCCGAAGTGATTCTGGCTCGTACGCCGACGATGCGCGAATGACACCATCCCGCCGTGCGCCCGTGAAGTTGCTGCCGTCCGCCAGGCAGCCACCTGCGTTTTGTCGCGACGGTCCCGGGTTGTCGCCGTTCGAACGTCGCGTGGCCGACGGCCAGTCAACCCGGCCGGGACGGCGCGAGGAGCCCCATCAGTCGAGCCGGACATGAATGGCGGCTGGATCGTGGGCGAGCGATCAGATCAGACTTCGAGCGTGACGTCAGCTGCTGCGGGGCATTCCGGACGATCGGGTCCCTGTTCGGCGAGCGCCGTCAACGTACTACTCGCAACTGAAACGGCCGATGAAAGCGTCAGCGTGGTGAAGGCCGCGCCGACTCGGACCGTCGCGAAACCGAAGGGTCGCTGCCAGGTTCTACTGATGGACGATTCGCGCTTGAAGTTGGGGTCCTGACCGATGATGGTCTACGCGACAGCCGCCGTTCCAGCACCACGATCACGGCAGCGGCGACGGCGACGGCGACGGCGACGGCGAGGACAAGTGGCCATGCGTACCAGACGAGAACTGTCGGGGCCCGATGCTGACGACGAGCCCGAACGCCACCATGAGGTATGAACGCAGCGCCAGTCCCGTGGTCATGGCGATTTGGACTGCGGCGAACGCAAGGCTCAGAGCGTGACCAATCGACTTAGGCGGTCCGGTTGGAGGAGCCGGAACACGATCGTGCCGACGAGAACGCCCGACCACACGGCGACGGGAGCGACAGTGAGCGGTTCACGGTCATGATCGAGGTACGTGGTAAGGGCACCGACCACCGCACGCCATCGCCGGATGTCAAGCGGGTCGCTGTTGTCCGCAGCATGAGCGAAGTGTGGGCGGCGTTCGAGACGACGTGTGGATGGGCATGTTCGTGGGG
>JAYUDQ010000039.1:0-2743 GCA_043739745.1 Acidimicrobiia bacterium
TCTGCCATGCTGCCCGCTGTGACCGCCACCACCGCCGCTCGTGTGCCGCTGGCGCCCACGCGGGTTCCGACGCCGGTGCTGTTCGTCGGCGTCGCCGCATTCTGGGGCATGAACATTGTGGCCATGCGGGTCGCAGGGCGCTACGTACCGCCTCTCACGACGGCGACCGCTCGGTCGCTGTTCGGCGGCGCAGTCCTGCTGCTGATCGCTCGGCGAACCGGTGCGGACTGGCCCCGCGGCCGCACCGAATGGACGGGCATCGCGTGGATCGCGCTGCTGATGACGGGCCTGTCGACCGCCTGCCTGTTCCTGGCCGCCCGCAATGCCCCGGCCGGACTGGTGTCGATCTTCTCCAACACGATGCCCCTGTTCGTCGCCCTCAGCGCCCCGATCCTGCTGTCCGAGAACGTCACCCGACGTGCTGCGCTCGGCCTCGGCGTCGGACTCTGCGGAACGGTGATCGTGGCGTGGAGGGCGATCGAGGGTGAGATCAAGGTGATGGGCGTGGTGTTTGGACTCCTCGGCGCGCTTACGGCCGCGCTCGGCAGTGTGATGTACAAGCGCCACTCCCTTCCCCGGCTTGACCGCCTCATGGTCGTGGCCGTGCAGCTCCTGCTGTCATCGGTACTCCTCGGCGTGATGTCGATCCCGGACAACCGCTCGCACCTCACGTTCCCTTGGCAGTTCTTCGTTTCATTCGTGTACTTATCACTGCTCGGGCTCGCGCTGTCGTTCGTGTTCTGGTCAGAACTGCTGGGGCGCGGATCGGGGCTGCAGGCGAGTTCGGTGGCGTACCTGTCGACGGTGCTCGGCGTCATCTTCGGGGCCATCCTGCTGGGCGAGCGGCTTTCCTGGGCCGTGCTGCTCGGTGGCGTGATCGCGATCGTTGGCGTCGCCCTCGTACAGAGCGGGCCGGGGGCGAGGACAACCCGAGCCGTCAGGACAGGCACGGCTGCGGCGGTCGAGACTGCGGGCGCGGTCGAATAGCTGGTCACCTGCATATCGCCGGTTGTGAGCGGTGCCGGTGCCGGGATGTGCGCGACGTTCGGGGCGTCGACCGTCCGGGCATTGTCGGGCGTCAAGTCGCTCTAGGAGCGACTGAATGCACGATATCCGTCGCACAAATGCGCGGTCGATAACGGCCCCATCGTGTACGGCCCGGCTTTGCGATAGCTGTGGGTTCCGCAGGCGGTGATGCCGGATGGCGTGCCACGCGCTCGTAGGTTGCTGGGGTCTCGGAGACGAGTCCTTGCCGTCAGGCGGAGTGACTTGCCAGCCCGAGTATGAAGAAGTATGATCCGAGCGTGTCTGTGGAACGATTGACCGTGTCGCTTGAGTCAGATCTCGCTGAAGCCGTTCGCGACGCCGCCGGAGCTGACTCCACAAACGTTTCGGCCTGGTTGGCAGATGCGGCACGCAGACAACTGGCCAGCAGAGGACTAGGCGACGTCATTGCCGAGTGGGAAGCGAAGCACGGAGCATTCAGCGACGTAGAACTCGCCACGGCCCGTAAACGCCTCAAGGGATGACGTCCCTCGTCCTTGATGCCGGCGCTCTGATCGCCCTTGATCGCAACGATCGCAACACCTGGGCGCTACTTCGGATCGCATCCGACGACGGGCACCTCATCGAAGTGCCAGCAGGGGCGATTGCTCAAGCGTGGCGAAACGGACAACGACAGGTGCTGCTGGTTCGGGCGCTTCGTCACTGCGATGAAATCCCTCTGGATGGTTCTCTGGCTCGTGCGGTCGGCCGGTTGTGCGGTGAGTCCCGAACAACTGACATCGTCGACGCCTCAGTAGCAATTGTTGCGGCGGGACGAGCTCGTCATGACACGGTCGCGATCGTTACGTCCGACCACCAGGACATTGGCCATCTGATCGACGTTCTTGGCATCAGCGTTCGCATTGTCGAGTGCTAGGCCACGGACGCATAGCACCGCCGGATATGAGCGGTAGCGGTGCCGAGATGTGCGCGACGTTCGGGGCGTCGACGGTCCGGGCATTGTCGTGCGTCAAGTCGCTCTCGGAGCGACTGAGTGCACGAGATCCGTCGCACAATTTGTTCGGGTCGCTCGCCGAGTTCGAACGCGACCTCATCCGCGATCGCACCATGGCCGGCCTCACCGCTGGACGCTCTAGAGGACGCGTCGGCGGCCGCCCACCAGCACTCACCCCGCACAAGCTCGCCGTCGCTCGACAGATGCACGCGAGCCGCCACACACCATGGAAGCCATCGCCGAGGTCGTCGGCGTCAGCCGAACAACCCTCTACCGCCACCTCGCCCAACCGTCGCGCCCGCCACAGAAGAACGCCCGGCCACAGAAGTCACCCAAGTGATTCGCTACTTTGCGGGCAGGGACAGCTTCGGGAGTACCGGGCCTCCAACCGCGCATTCAACCGCCGGCATTCAACCGCTGAACTCAACCGCTGAACTCAACCGCAGGATCAGCCCAGGTTGCGTCGGAACAGTGCGTGCAGGCGCTCCCAGTGGCGCTCGGCCGCAGGCTTGTCGTAGACGGGCCGCTCTGGGAACGCGAAGCCGTGGTGGACACCGGCGTAGCGCTCCACACGGGCGTCCGCGCCGACTGCGGCGAGGTGCTTCTCGAGCCCGTCGACCATCTCCGCCGGCGCGTAGTCGTCGAACTCTGCACACGCGAAGTAGAGCTCGCCTTTGGCATCGGCGGCGAGGCCGGCCGGGGAACCCTCGCCGAAGAGGCGAACGCCATAGATCGACGCTGCGG
>JAYUDQ010000040.1:0-7138 GCA_043739745.1 Acidimicrobiia bacterium
CTCAGCACCGTCGGCCTGGCAGGCTTCGAAAAGGCCTACCCACACGAACTCTCGGGCGGGATGCAGCAGCGCGCTTCGCTCGTCAGAGCGTTCGCGCTCGGCGCGCCGATATTGCTGATGGACGAGCCGTTCGCAGCGCTCGACGAGATCACCCGGGCCGACATGCGCTACCTGTTGCTCGATCTGTGGGAGCGCAGCAACACCACGGTCATCTTCGTCACCCACTCGGTCACCGAGGCCGCGATCCTGTCCGATCGGGTGGTGGTCATGGCGGCCGGACCCGGACGGATCGCGGCCGAACGAATCATCGACCTGGCCAGACCACGCCACGCCGAGATGGAAGACGAGCCCGAGTTCCACGCAGCCGTCCGTCAGCTCCGCACCGATCTCAGAGAGCATCACGGCCGATGAGAATCGAGCCCGTCATCGCCTCCGTCCACCAAGCTCCCGGAGACCCCGGTCCGCCTGGCCCGGCTGGCTCGCTCTCGGCCGACGAAGCGGCCATTTTGGCCGAGTTCGCCAAGACACCTCGCAAGGAGCGGTTCGCGCGCGTTGCACGCGCGATCGCCCCCGCGATCGGTGTCGTGGTCTTCCTCGCCTTCTGGCAGGTGTCGACGCAGTTGTTCGACATTCAGAAGTTCGTGCTGCCGCGGCCCTCCGACATCTTGTCCGGTATCAAGGACGACCCCGGCTTCTACATCCGCAACGCCCGCGTCACGCTGTGGGAGGCGTTCCTCGGCTTCGCGATTGCGTTCGTGCTGGCCATCATCGGGGCCACGCTGATGGCTCACTCGCGCTTCATCGAGCGCGCCGTCACGCCGCTCGCGGTGTTGATCCAAGTCACACCGATCATCGCCTACGCGCCGGCCGTGGTGATCTGGCTCAAGTTCGGGATCAAGCCGATCCTGGTGTTGACATCGCTCGTGTGCTTCGTGCCGTTCCTCATCAACGGGGTCACCGGTCTGCGATCCGTCGATCCGAATCTGCTCGAGCTCGCCCGCTCCGTCAACGCCAGCAAGCGCGAGGTGTTCTGGAAGCTGCGCCTGCCGTCGGCGCTGCCCCATCTGTTCGCGGCCGCCCGTATCGCCGTCGGCCTTGCGCTCATCGGGGCCGTTCTCGGCGAGTTCTTCGCCGGCGTCAGCTCAGGGCTCGGCTACTCGGTCAAGTATGCCCAGAGCCACTTCCTCACATTGCAACTGTGGGGCTCGATCTACGTGCTGGCCCTTGTCGGCTCCGTTGCGATCCTGTTGATCAATGGGCTCGAAAAGCTCACCCTGCACTGGCACAGCAGCCAACGGCATTGATCGCGCTCGATGACCCGTCGGGCTCGTCGCTCACTGTCAGGCTTGGACGCCGGCGTCAGAGCATCGGAAACCTGGCCTTGTCAGGCAGGCCCGAACGGGCGGTGATCGACTCGCCCATCCGCTGCGCGTCGGCCCACAGGCGTTCCTCGTCGATGCTGATGCAGTGGCCGTCTTCGACGACGATGTTTCCGTCGACGACGACCGTGTGGACGCCGCGGCCGTCGGCGGACCAGACGAGCTGGTTGATCACGTTGAGCAACGGTCGCCATTCAGGCCGATCCGTGTCGTGGAGGACGATGTCAGCTCGCTTGCCTACGTCCAGCGATCCGATCTGATTGTCCAGCATCATCGTCCGGGCGCCACCGAGGGTCGCCATCTCGTAGGCCATCTCGGCGGGGAACATGTGCGGATCGGTGCGGGCGTCCTTGAACAGGCCGGCGACGAGATACGTCGCCCGCATCAGATCCGAGTAGTTCGAGGCGTTGTTCCCGTCGGTACCGATCGACACGTTGATTCCCTGTTCAACCATTTCGGGAAATTTCCCGACTTGGGTGATGCCGTAGCCGACCTTCAACGCGGTGGTGGGGCAGTGCGCCACGCTGACCGCTGCCTCAGCCATCAGGGCGATCTCGGCGTCGTCCACTCGCACGCAATGGGTGATCGCCACGTTGCCGTCGAGCACACCGATCTCGGCGAGATGGACCATCGGCCGCTGCCCGAATTCGGCGATGAAGCCGTCCGGGTCGAGCATCGCCGGCGACATGTGGAAGCTCATGCCGACGTGGTGCTCGTCGGCCAACTGCTTGGCTGCTTTCCAGAGCGGGTCACTGCAGGTCGTGTGACCGACGAGCGTGCTCCAGGCTGCGACACGGCCTCCCGCGTGGCTGCGATGCGCATCGAGTTGATGTTCGAGGTGTTTGATCGCCACGTCGGTGGATTGCCGATACACCGACGGTTCCGGTGGCAGGTCCCACACCCATCTGCCGACACGGGCGCGGATGCCGACATCGACCAGGCCCTCGATCACCTCGTCGAGGAAACGGATCGTGCCGGCTTCGAGGAAGGTCGTCGTGCCGGAGCGGAGCATCTCGACGGCGGCGAGCTGGCCGGAGACCTTTTCCTCGGCGGCGTCGAACACGGAGTACAGCGGGCAGAGCCATTCGAAGACGTTCTCAACGAACGGCGTGTCGTCGGGAACGTAGCCGCGGGTGAGCGGCTCGCCGGTGATGTGGATGTGCGTGTTCACCATTCCCGGCGTGACGACGAAGCGCTCGCCGCCGATGGTGCGCGCGGCGACATAGTCACGTTCGATGTCGCTGGCCTTGCCGACGGCAACGACCGTGTTGCCGCTGACGGCGACGGCTCCGTTGCGGATGATGTCGCGGTCCCGGTTCATCGTCACGACGTACCAGCCCTTGATGATCAGATCGACCGCCATCGCCTGACTCTGTTCGGTCTCGTTCGTCATGTCAATTGTCCTCCGAGTGGTTTGGTGGCGAGGTAGACCTGGTTGAAGCCGATCGGCTCGACGAGCCGGATCGCTTCCAGGCCGGCACCGGCGAGCCAGCCGTACACCTGCCGGTGGGTCAGCACACCGCCGCGTTCGGTGTTGGCCAGCATCGTCAGACCCATGTGCACGCCGAAGGCGTTGTGCTTGCGATCGTTGTCGGCGAAGTAGTCCGCCAGGACGATCTGTCCGCCGGGCACCAACGCCTCGGCTGCCCGGCGGACGAGTCCGGCGGCGCGCTCGTCCCCCTCGGTCCGGCAGATGTGACCGAGCACGACGATGTCGTAGTGCTCCGACTCCAACCTGATGTTGTGGAAGTCGCCAGGACGAAGTTCGGCTCGGTCCCTCAGGCCTTGGCTCATCAGCGTCTCGGCGGCAAATCCGATGACCCCGTCGAGGTCGTTGATGACGGCTGTGGACCCAGCCGATTGTTCGAGGACGGCGATTGCCCACGGGGCCCGCCCGGCGCCGAGGTCGAGGACCCGCAGACCCGGCCGGCGGGGCCACCCGACGCTGATCCCCAGGCGTGTTGCGGCGCGGTGTTGTGTCGGGAACGTGGCGGTGACGAGCGGGCCGTAAAACGGCGCCGGGTCGTGCTCGATCGGCGTCTGCACCTTCCCGGTGCGAACCGTCTGGGCCAGCTGTTCCCAGTTCCCAAGCGGGCCCGGCGCAATCCGCACGAGTGAGGCCATCGTCGCAGCCCCGTCGGCGCACAGGTAGCGCTCGGCGGTCTCGGTGAGTTCGTAGCAGTCGTCCACCTGGTCGAACAGCCCGAAGCTGACGAGCGCGTCGAGGACGTGACGAAGGTGCGGTGCAGAGACGGCGAGTTCGCCGGCGAGCTCCACGGCAGTGCTCGGGCCGAGCCGTTCGGCGGAGTCGAAGACTCCGAGCTCGACGGCGGCGACGAGCGTCCAGTACGAGCCGAAGCCTTGGATGAGTGCCCAGACCGGTGCCGAAGGTGGTGGCTTGCGATCCCTCCACGGGCGACCCGTGCGGGCCATCGAGTGTGACTTCTTCAGCTCGGGGAACGGTGAATCGGTGGTCACGGTTCGAGGAGGATCTTGCCGAAGAACTCGGAGCGCAGCAGCCTGTCCTGTGCAGCGGCACCGTCTTCCAGCGCAAAGACGCTGTCGATCGGTGCGTGAAAGTTGCCGAAGCAATACAGCCGCCAGACAGCGGCGAATTCCTCATGCCGATAGGCATCCGATCCGAGGATCTGCAGACCCATATGGAAGAGCACACCTAACGAGGGGATGGCGACGGTGTCTCCGGTGGTGTTACCGCAGTTGACCAGACGGCCGCGCGGTTTGAGCGCGGACAGCGACGATTCCCACAGCGCCGGGCCGACGTGATCGAAGACCATGTCGACACCGGCGCCGTCGGTCACCTCTCTGGCCCACACGCCGACGTCGGCCTCTCGGTTGTTGACGGTGTGGTCTGCGCCGATCTCGATCGCGCGTCTGCACTTCAGTTCGCCCCCGGCCGTCGCCAGGACCGTCGCGCCGGCGTGCTTGGCTAGTTGGATAGCCGCCGTCGACACCCCGCTGCCGGCCGCGTGGATCATGACCGTCTCACCAGCGCGGAGGCCGCCCGTGACGAACAGTGCGTGGTGGGCGGTCATCCACGCTGTGGGGAACGCCACGGCCTGATGCCATCCCATCGTCTCCGGGAGGAGGTGCACGTGCGTCTCCGGCGCGAGACAATGCTCGGCGTATCCTCCGGCGACCGTCCCGCCGATGACGCCGAGCTTCCCGTACAACTCTCCCATCCCGGCGAGACGCGACTGCTCCGGCACCTCGGTCAGCGATGGGTCGACGACGACCCGGTCGCCAGGCTTCACCAATGTGACGTCGGCGCCGACGTCGATGACCGTCCCGCCCACGTCCATGCCGGCGATGTGCGGGTAGGTGAATCCCGGGAGTTGGTACCAACCGTTGCGCTGGACGACGTCGAGGTGATTCAGCGCCGTCGCCGCGACCTCGATCACGACATCACGCCGGTCGGGCAGCGGATCGCCGATGTCCGCGTACTCGAGAACCTCTGGCCCGCCGGACCGGTGGTACTGCAGCGCCTTCATCGCTGGCAACCGCTCATGACACTGCCGCCGCGGCGACGATCGTGTGGTCGGCCGTCGGACCGTCGGCTTCGAGTGTCGGGGCGCGACGGTGATGATCGGTGGCCGCCTGGTAGGCGACGGCGATGGCCAGGCAGGTCTCGTCGGCCCACGGGCGGGCGACGATCTGCATTCCGATCGGCAGGTCGCCGTCACCGAAGCCGATCGGCACGTTGACCGACGGCAGACCGGTGACGTTCCACAGCGCCATCGTCCTGGCGGCGACAACCCGCGGCAGCATCGCCGCGAGTTCGTGGTCGGCAGCTGTCCAGTCCATCGTCATATCCCCGTGCGGATCAGTTCGGTCCCACGCGAGTTCACTACGTGAGACCGCGGACGAATGGGCGGGTCAGCGCGCTCGGTTGGCGACCTCGATGGGCGAACAGCAGCATCGTCGTGAGCGCCATGGCGTACGGCAACGTTGCCAGCAGTTGCGGGTTGACCGTGTGGCCGAGCGCCGGAAGTGCGAAGCGCAGTGCGTCGAAGAAGCCGAACACGACGGCAGCGCCGACGGTACCTTTCAGCGTCCAGCCTCCGAGGATCACTGCCGCCAGTGCGATGATCCCACGACCGGAAACGCCGTCAGCGCCGAACGAACCGACTTGGCCAATCGTCAGGTAGGTACCGGCGACACCGGAACACAAGCCGCAGAAGTACACCGACTGACGGCGACGTTTGTTGACGTCGATGCCGGATACGTCGACAGCCTGGGGACTTTCCCCGACGCTGCGGACCTCGAGTCCCCACCTCGTGCGGTACACCAGCCACCACGCGAACGGGATCAGCGGAAAGAGCAGATACAGCAGCCAAGTCTGGCCGAACAACGCGCCGCCGACGAGGGGGATACGCGACAGCAGTGGGATCTTGATCGCGCCGGCCTTCGTGACGGTGGGGTTGATCTTGGCGTTGAGATAGGCGGTGAGGCCGACGGCCAAGACGTTGAGCGTCAGGCCGACGACGAACTGATTGGAGCCGAGGCGGTGCGACATGTTCGCCTGGATCAACGAGACGAGCAATCCGCCGAGCATCCCGAAGACCAGCCCGATCCAGACACTGTGCCCGAGGTACGACCCGATTGCGGCAGTGAACGAGCCGGTCAGGATCATCGCCTCGACGGAGATGTTCATCGTGCCGGCCTTCTCGGCGACCCACTCGCCGGTGGCGGCGAACACCAACAGGGCGGCGAAACGCACCGTCGAGCCGTACATTGTGCTGGAGGTCAGTACGTCCCCGATGGCGCCGGCGAAGGCGATCATGCTGCACCTGCCCTTCCCCGACGATGGTTCTGAAGTGCCTCGACCGCCGGGGGGATCAGTAGGGCGAGTACGAGCATCGCCTGCACCAAGTCAGCGATTCGTCGGTCAACGCCCGTGGCCGCCAGGAATCCGGACCCCGTCCGCAGGGCGGCGAAGACGAAAGCCATCAAGATCGCCAGCAATGCACGTCCGCGGGCGAGGAGGGCGACGAGCAGCCCCTGCCAACCGATGTTCGAGGAAATGGCTGACGTGAATCGATCGCCGGCGATACCACCGGTGAGCCACAGACCGCCGGCGAGTCCGGCGGTCATCCCGGAGATGATCAGGGTGGCGCCACCGAAGGCGGCGGCGGAGACGCCTGCCCGTCGCGCGGTGCGTTCGTTGAGGCCGAGCATCCTCAGCCGGAACCCGACGGTGGTGCGGGTGAGCACGAAGCCGACGATGGCGGCGATCGCCAGGGCAACGACGACACCCCATGTGACCGTGTTGCCGAAGAGACGAATTACGGGCATGTGTCCGCTGGCCGGCAGCGGCTCGCCGTTGTTCGTCCGTGTCTTGTTCACCGTCGCCAGCAGCAGCCACTTCTTGGTGAGACCGAAGGTGGTGATCTGGAAGGCGATGTAGACGAGCAGCAGCGTCGACATCACCTCCGGCACCTTACGGGAGAATTTCATCAACGCGGCGAGGCCGGCCCACAACCCTCCGATCACGGCGGCGGCAAGCAACGACACGGTGATCAGCAACGGACCGGGGAGGTCCAGCCGGGTGGCGAAGTACGCCGTCGCCGCCGCGCCGAGGAGCAATTGTCCCTCCTGGCCGATGTTCGTCATGCCGGCCTTGGAGGCGAGGATCGTGCCCATCGCCACGCCGAGCAACGGTGTCGCCGTCGAGATGGTCAATCCCCATGCGCCCGGCGACCGCACGCTTCCGTCAAGCAGCGCCGAGAACACCTTTGCCG
>JAYUDQ010000041.1:0-16673 GCA_043739745.1 Acidimicrobiia bacterium
GTCGCCCTGGAAGCGGCCGGTAGGCGTGAATGTGACCCGGGCCGTCACCTCGCCGACCGGCAGCTGAACGCTGGCCGACACGGTCGTGAGCTGCGCGCCCAGCAGGTTATTGACGTAGTGCAATCGCCGTCCGTCGATGTACAGCGCGTACCCGCCGGAGTGCCCGCCGTGTGCGACGAGCACGCCGTCGCACGGACCATCGGCGGGGACGCACAGCGCGGCCGAGATCTGGAACGGCCGGTTGCGCAAGTTCGGCGCCATGCTCTCCGGGATCGACGAGATGCCGTCCTGGTACACGTAGCGGTCGCGGCGGAATCGGGTGTCGCCGTAGCGGCCGGGCTGGTTGTTGAGCGGCAGCACCTGGTTGCGCTCGGCCTCCTCCCACCACAGCGCCTGCAGCTGCTTCAGCTTGTCCGGATGCGAAGCAGCGACGTCGTGACACTCGGAGAAGTCCTCGGCTACGTGGTACAGCTCCCAGATGTCCTCGTCGAAGCTGGCCGGCTCGGGTGTGCCGTCGTAGCGCATGCGCGACGGCGGATGGAACACGACCGCCTTCCAACCGTCATGGTAGAGCGCCCGCGAGCCGAGCATCTCGAAGTACTGCGTGTGATGGTCGCCGGCCACCGATCCGTCAGTCAGCGACGGTGCGAAGCTGACACCGTCGAAGGGCGACTGCGGCACGCCGTTGATCGAATCGGGCGGCGTGATGCCGATCGCAGCGAGCAGCGTCGGCGTGATGTCGATGGCATGGACGTACTGCGTGCGGGTCTCGCCCGGCCTACCGATGCGCGACGGCCAGTGCACGATCAGCGGGTCGCACACACCGCCCTCGTGCGTGTCGCGCTTGAACCGCTTCAGCGGTGTGTTGCCGGCCCAGGCCCAGCCCCAGGGGTAGTGGTTGTTGGCGCGGGGCGTGCCAAGGTCGTCGATGCGCTTGAGGTTCTCCACGAGGCTCTCGGGGACGAAGTTGAAGAAGTACTGCTCGTTGAAGGAGCCCTGCGGCCCGCCCTCTGCCGATGCGCCGTTGTCGCTCATGATCAACACGATCGTGTTGTCGAGCTCGCCCAGCTTCTCGATGAAGTCGATGACACGCCCAACCTGTGCGTCGGTATGGGTCATGAAGCCGGCATAGACCTCCATCATGCGCGCATACAAACGACGCTCGTCGTCGCTGAGCGTCGACCATTCCGGAACCCACGACGGACGCGGCGACAGGTCCGTCCCCGCCGGCAGCAGCCCGCTCGCCATCTGCCGTGCGAAGACCTGCTCACGCCAGGCGTCCCAGCCGAGATCGAACTGGCCTCGGTAGGGCTCGATGTACGACGCCGGCGCCTGGTGCGGCGCATGGCAGGCACCCGGTGCGAAGTACAGGAGGAACGGCTTGTCCGTCGAATAGGCGCGAAGGTCCTTCACCATCGCGATGGCGCGATCGGCCAAGTCCTCGGTGAGGTGGTACCCCGCCTCCGGACTGCAGGGTGGGTCGACCTGATGGTTGTCGTGGATCAGGTCGGGGTGGTACTGGTCCGTCTCGCCCGCCAGGAAGCCGTAGTAGCGCTCGAAGCCCTTGCTCAGCGGCCAGTGGTTGCGGGGACCGCCGAGCACCATCTCGTTGCCGGGGGCCAGGTGCCACTTGCCGAGGGCGAAGGTCGCGTAGCCGTTGCGGACCAGGATCTCGGGAAGGAACCCGTTCTCCGGCTGGATCGTGGCGTCGTAGCCGGGGAAGCCGGAGGAGAACTCGACGATGCGGGCCATGCCGTTCGCGTGATGGTTTCGACCCGTCATGAGGCAGGCACGGGTCGGCGAGCAGAGCGCGGTGGTGTGGAAGCTGTTGTAGCGCAGGCCGCCCGCAGCGAGGCGGTCGAAGGTCGGCGTGGCCAGGTCCGAGCCGTAACAGCCGAACTGGGCGTAGCCGACGTCGTCGAGCAGCACCATCACGATGTTGGGGGCGCCCTCGGGCGCACGGTCGAGCGGTGGCCATGCGGCCTGCGAATCGGCGAACGTGCGGCCGATCTTTCCGGTGAATTCCTTCGACTTGCTCATGTCGGCTCCCCCTCGTGTCGTGATCTTCTCGACGACGTTCGCAGGTTAGCCGAGAGGCTAACCCGGCGCCGGGGACGGGAGGTCTTGCCCGAATCTGATCGCGCGATTACTTTTGGCCACCTCAGTACCCCGGGGGGTCCGATGCTCAAGGAAAACAAGAAGTCGCCCGTTGCACCGCTCGGTGCGGTCAGGCGCTCGCTCGCAAGCCTGGAGACGGTCGAGAACCGACGTCAGTTCATTGCGATGGCGAAGACCAACATTGCCCACGTGGAGGCCGGCAACACACCCGGTCAGGCCGAGGGTGTCGTGCGGATACCCGTCGAGAACTACCTCGACCCACAGCGCTGGGAGCGAGAGGTCGCACTCTTCCGCACGCTGCCACTCATGCTTGCGCTCGGCGGCGAACTGCGAGGGCCGCACTCGTACAAGGCGATGACGGTGATGGACGTGCCGGTCCTGATCACACGGGGCGCCGACGGCGAGGCACGGGCCTTCATCAACTCCTGCAGCCATCGCGGTGCGGTGATCGTGGAAGACGGCATCGGAACCGCACGACGCTTCTCCTGCCCGTACCACAACTGGACCTACGACGGCTTGGGCGACCTCGTCGGGGTCACTGACCGCGAGTTCTTCGGCACGGTCGACCTCGACACCCTCGGGCTCACGCCGCTGCCCGTGTCCGAACGCGCCGGGCTCATCTTCGTGACGCTGACCCCCGGTGCCACGATGGACATCGACGAGCATCTGAACGGATACGACGAGGTCCTCGACTTCTTCGGCTTCGGCGACTGGCATCTCATCTCGAGCCGCCCGGTGCAAGGCCCGAACTGGAAGATCGCCTACGACGGGTACCTCGACTTCTACCACCTGCCGTTCCTCCACCGGAAGACGTTCGGCACCGAGATCAGCAACAAGCCGATCTATGACGCCTGGGGCCCGCATCAACGCATGATGTCGCCCGACCCGGGACTCCTGAAGCTCCGGGACGTCCCTGAGGACGAGTGGCCGATGGACGCCATGTGCGGCGGCGTCTGGACGATCTTCCCGCACATCTCGTTTGCGGGCGGCAACGGTGGCGGCCTCATCAGTCAGCTGTTCCCCGGCAAGGAGCCCGGCAGCTCAGTGACGCTCCAGAACTACTTCACGTCCACCGAGCCGTCGGACGAAGAGCGCACCAGCGCCATGGGAAAGGCCGACTTCCTCGAGGCAGTCGTGCGCGACGAGGACTACTTCACCGGTCTGCGCCTCCAGCGTGCATTGGCCACCGGCGCCAAGAAGGACGTGCTGTTCGGCCGCAACGAAGGTGGCGGGCAGGCCTTCCATCGCATCCTGGACGCGTACCTGGACGTCGCCCGCGTCTGATTTGGCCCTGGCGAAGCTCGTTTCTCACCTTTAGTAATTGACCGATCAATTCGGTGCTGCTTGACTGTTGTGCCTCCGGTCACACCGGCTCGAAGTGCCCGCCACCCACCGGCCGTAGCAACGTCACGAGTGGGCGTCCGGCCGGTACATCAGACACCAACATCAACCTCAGGGGGAAGAATGACCAAACGATCCACCGCCGCCGCGTTGCTCGCAGTTGCAATAGCTGCAACCGCATTGCTGCCGGCCACCTCGTCACTCGCCGCAACCAAGAAGACGACGAAGAAGACGACCAAGACCACGAAGGCGACAACGGCGACGACCGCCGCCGGATCCGTCACGACCGCGGCAGCGGCCAAGGCCGCCGCCTGTTCCTTCACGACCGACGCGGCGCTGGAGAAGTCCAACGGCACGAACGCAAGTTGGGCGAAGGCGGTCTACGACTGCACGGCGTCCGCGCCGCTGAAGGCCTCGGGCGATCCCATCGTCATCGGCCTTCACAATCCCGAGGGTGACCCGAACGGGTCGTTCCCCGAGTACCGCATCGGCGCGCAAGCTGCAGAGCAGTACATCAACAACGAACTGGGCGGCGTCGGTGCCGACTACGCGGCCGGCAAGCCCGGGCGACCGGTCAAGATCGAAGTCTGCTCGACGGCCATCAGCCCAGCTGATTCGCAGCGATGCGCCAACGATCTGGCCGCGAAGAAGCCCATGGTCGTGTTCTCCACGATCAACTTCTTCGGCAACCACTTCGCCACGTTCAACGCAGCCAAGATCCCGGTGATCGTCGGGACGCCCATCACGGCACTCGACTTCACCAGTCCCGGGACCTACGCCATCGGCGGCGGCGGCGGATGCCTCGGTGTCCACACCGGCCTCATCGAGTTCGCCACCAAGGACCTCAAGGGTCGGAACGTCGCCGTGCCGTGGGCCAACACCGCTCCCGGCGTGTTCTGTTACAACGACCTGGAGAAGAAGCCGCTGCAGGTCCTGAACGGCACGACCCAGGCCAAGGACAACATCGCCGCGCTGACCATGCCGAACCTGAAGCTCCTCGGCGTCCCGATCCTTCCCGGTCAGGCCGACGTCACCGCACAGGCACAGCAGGTCCTGGACTTCAAGCCGGACGTGATCGTCTTCTCGGCTCAGGGTGCCGATTGCTGGTCGCTCGTGAGCTCGCTCGGCAAGCTCGGTTGGACCCCGGCCAAGATCCCGCTCGTCCTCTCCGGTGCCTGCCTCGACGACAACAAGGCGAAGGAGGCTGGTGACCTGGCCAAGGGCATCTACTTCATCGGCTCGACGCCCATCACCAACACCGCCGCGCTCACGGGCCTGCTGAAGCAGGAGTCGGTCCTCTACAAGGACAAGAGCATCAAGTTCGGGGCCAAGGACGACTACACCAAAGGCTTCGCGACGCAAGGCTTCGAAGGCATCATGAACGTGTGGGAGCAGGCCAGCCTTGTGGCCAAGGGTGACCCGTCGAAGGTCACCGGCGCGGGGATCGAAGCGGCATTCGCAGCCACCAAGGGTTCGCATTCGTTCGGCGGCTCGCCGCTGGACTGCGCGAATGCGCCGGCGCCCTACATCGCCACATGCAACACCGCGGTGACCGCGCAGCAGTGGAACGGCAGCGGCTACGACGTGAAGCGGGCCAACTACTCCGGCCTGTACCTGATCAAGGGCACCGCCCTCGACTTCGGCAAGTAACCGAACGGTCGGTGTCGGGGCACCTGCCCCGGCGCCGACCGTGTTTTCGTTGTAGTCCTGTTCGTACGTCGCGCTTCGTTGGGGAGACATGAAAGACGCAATCGCGTTCCTTCTTCTGGGTTTGGGTTCCGGCGGGTTCTTCGCCATCCTGGCCATCGGCATCGTCATCGCCTTCCGCGGCTCCGGCGTGATCAACTTCAGCCAGGGCGCCATCGCCATGTTCGTGGCCTTCGAGTACTACTCGGTGCGGCGCAAGGGCATTCTGCGCATGCCTTGGGTCGACGTGCTCCCCACACGCTCGCTCAACCTTCCGGTGAACATCACGCTGAGCAAGGCCGGCGCCGTGGCCTACATCCCGGGCTTCATCATCGCCATGCTCATGGCGTTCTTGCTGGGCGCTATGGCGCACTTCTTGGTGTTCCGTCCCTTGCGAAACGCGGCACCCCTCGGCAAGGTGATCGGTTCGCTCGGCATCATGCTGTACCTGCAGGGCGTTGCACTGAAGAACTTCGGCACCGACAATCCGCAACCGCTCGTCGTCCTCCCGAAGGGGCTCTACAACAACTTCTTCTGGACGGGAAAGCCGATCGCCCGCGAGTCGTTCTGGCTCGCCGTGTTCTCGGTCGTGCTCGGCCTGTCGCTCTGGTCGCTCTATCGGTACACGCGCTTCGGCCTCGCCACCCGCGCCGCGGCCGGCAACGAGAAGGGCGCAGTTCTCCTGGGCTACTCGCCGGACCGCCTGGCGCTCGCCAACTGGATCATCTCCACTGGAACGGCCGGACTCGCCGGAATCCTCGTCGGCTCGATCACCGGAGCACTGAACCCGGTGAAGTTCACGACGCTGGTGATCGCTGCGTTGGGCGCGGCACTCATCGGACGCCTGTCGTCGATCCCGCTTGCGCTGGCCGGCGGCCTCGTCATCGGGATGCTGCAGACCTTCACCACGACCTGGCTGCCGTCGCACAAATGGTTTCCGCTCTGGCTCCAGAGCCCCGGGCGTGACGCGCTGCCCCTCATCGTGATCGTCGTGGTCCTGTTCGTGCGGGGCAAGTCGCTCCCCATCCGCGGCACCATCGAGGAGAAGAAGCTTCCGCTTTCGCCCTATCCCAAGCGGGTGTGGCAGCACACCGTGCTGTGGGGTGGTGTCGCGATCATCGCCGCCTTCCGATTCGAGGGGACGAAGTGGGGCCTGCCGCTGACCACTTCCCTCATCGCCGCGATGGTGATGCTCTCCTACGTCGTGCTCACCGGATATGTCGGTCAGATCTCCATCGCGCAGATGTCGATTGCCGGTGTTGCAGCCTTCCTCATGGCCCGATTGATGGCCGACGGAAAGGTGTCGGCCAATCAGCCATTCGCGGTGAACGGTCCGCATCTTCCGTGGCCATTGGCCGCCATCGCGGGTATCGCGGCTGCGGTCGTCGTGGGTGTGCTCCTCGGACTACCGGCATTGCGCATCCGGGGTGTGCAGCTGGCTGTGGTCACCATCGCCGCAGCCGTATCGCTGCAGACGCTGTACTTCGAGAACGAGAAGTTCACCGGCCTCACCGCCGGCTCCAACGCGGTGGTTTCCAACCCGACGTTCTTCGGGGTCGACCTGAAGTCGACCGGGCCGAGTGGACTGAACGACAACCCCCGGTTCGCGATCTTCTGCGTGGTGGTGCTCTGTCTGTTGGCCGTGGCCACGGCCAACCTCCGTCGGAGTGGCACCGGACGTCGACTCCTCGCCGTGCGGGCCAATGAGCGGGCCGCAGCCGCGGCCGGTGTCAACGTGATGGGCACCAAGCTGCTGGCCTTCGCAATCGCGTCTGCCATCGCCGGCGTGGCCGGCGTGATGACGGCGTTCCAGCAAGTGTCCGTAAGCTCGGCCAACTGGGTGTTCGGCTTCAGTCTTGCCGTCCTGGCCTTCGGCTACCTCGGTGGGATCACCTCGATAAACGGTGCGATTGTAGGTGGGCTGTTGTTTGCCAATGGACTCATCACGGTCCTCGGCAACCATCACTATTCGGGTGTGTTGAGCTACAGCACGATAATCGGCGGCGCGGCGATGATCTTCACCGCAATCCGCAATCCGGCCGGAATTGCACCGTCCCTTCAGGCACCCCTGCAACACCTCGGCCGCTGGCTCTTGGCGGCCAGGAGGCCGGAGTGGGTGGCCGGTCTCCGACGCGTGTTACCGGGGCTCGTGATCGCCATGGTTCCGGTGTCGCTTCTGCTGTGGAACAAGGCCACGGAGTTCCGCAACTGGTTCCTCCTCCTGGTTCCCGCCCTGGGATTGTTCATCCGGGGCATCGCACTCGAGGCCTATCAAGGCATCCGCAAGCCGAAAGGTGCCGCGCCGGACTCGCAACCGCCTCCATCGGCGGTGCCTTCGGCCGCAAAGTACGTCGATGCCCGGGACACAGCGCTCGTCGAACAGGGGGCCTAGCCGATGTCTGCGCTTCTCGAGTCCGTCGGCCTCACGGTGCGTTACGGGGGCCTCAACGCCAACGACAGCGTCGACCTGTCCGTCGAGTCCGGCAAGGTTGTGGGCCTCATCGGCCCGAACGGCGCAGGCAAGACCACCTTCATCGACGCCATCACCGGCTTCACGGCCCCCACCTCAGGGCGGGTCATCTTCGATGGCCGAGACATCAACGCGCTCACGCCCGCGAAGCGAGCAGCAGCCGGACTCACTCGGACGTTTCAGTCACTGGAACTGTTCGATGATCTGACCGTGTGGGACAACCTGCTCGTTCCGGCCGAGCGGCCGAGCCTGCGCAGTGTCCTCACCGACTTCGTCCGTCCGAATCGCCCACTGGCATCGCATGAACAGGCACAGTGGGCCTTGCAGACGATGCAGCTCGAGGACCTGAGGGATCGCCTGACCTTCGACCTGTCGCACGGGCAGCGCAAACTGGTGAGTGTGGCCCGGGCTCTGGCGAACCGGCCGAAGCTGGTGCTGCTCGACGAGCCGGCCGCCGGACTCGACACGGCCGAGAGCCAGGTACTCGGTGCGCATCTGCGCGACTTCTTGGAACGCGACATCACCGTGTTCCTCATCGACCACGACATGGGCCTGGTGCTGAACGTATGTGACTACATCTACGTGCTCGATTTCGGCAGGATCATCGCCCAGGGCACTCCATCGGAAGTGCGAGCCAACCCCGCAGTCATCGGCGCCTATCTCGGACAGGCGGCCGGCGAGGAACAGGCCACGCATGGCGCACTGGCAGGGAAGGCACATCCATGAACTCCACGACCACCTCCTCCACGACCACCACCTCCTCCATCGATTCGCTCGCCGAGCCGTCCGTTCCGAACGAGCCGCTCATCTCGATCAAGAACCTCTCGGCGGGCTACGGCGGCGCGCCCGTGGTGCGTGGGTTGAACCTGCACGTGAACCGCGGCGAGGTCGTCGCCCTGCTGGGCCCGAACGGAGCCGGGAAGACCACCACACTGCTGACCATCTCCGGTCTACTGCGACCGGTCGGCGGCACCATCAACGTCCTCGGCGCGCCGGTCCTCGGCGGACGCGCGCATCTCGTCGCGCGTCGCGGACTGGCCCACGTGGCCGAGGATCGTTCGCTGTTCTTCGACCTCACTGTTGCCGAGAACCTCAAGCTCGGGCTCACCGGCGCGCGGTCACGCCAGCGAGCCGCCATGGAACGGTCGCTCGAGCTGTTCCCGGCGCTGCAGCCGCTGCAAGGACGCCTCGCGGGCCTGCTGTCAGGCGGCGAACAGCAGATGCTGGCCGTCGCTCGTGCCCTGGTTGCCGAACCGAAGGCGCTCCTCATCGACGAGATGAGCATGGGCTTGGCCCCGATCATCGTGGAGCGCATGATCCCCATCGTCCGGCGGATCGCTGACGAGACCGGCACATGCGTGCTCATCGTCGAACAGCATGTGCACATGGCATTGTCGATCGCCGACCGGGGCTATGTGCTGAATCATGGCGACCTGGTGCTGGAAGGGACGGCGGCGGACCTGCTCGCGAGGCGGGATCTGTTGGAGGCCAGCTACCTCGGTGGCGAGGTCGCTGCGCACTGAGGGCTTGCGCTCTCGCGCCGATCGGAGCGAAACCGAAGCGGGCGGTCGCAAAATCGCCTTCCGGCGAGAAACGCGCGGCCAGTTGGGAGACGCTCAGATCACCCTGCCGGAGTCCGTGAATGCGCTGCCCATGCACGATCTTGGGTTAACGAGGCCGACGGCGTCGGTCCAGAACTCTTGATGCGGCGAGGCACACGCAGCCATTCTGCGTGAGGGGACACGACGCCCAGCCGCTGCCGACGTTGCGAAGCAGCCACGTGCGCGCATCATCATGGTTCTGATGGCCCGCGTCGAGCAGTGCGATGAGCACGTTGACGTCGAGGGGCGTCCACAAGGTCAGTCGCCGAACATCTCGCGGAGCTGGTTCACCTGTTCGATCGTCGTGCGGGCCCCATTGGGTGCGATCGGCTCGAATCCGAGAGCGGCAAGCTCGGGATCGACGTCCCGGACCTTCGTCGTCTGCTGCAACCCGACGCGGGCGAGCTCCGTGATCACTTCGCCCGCCGTGCGGTGCTCCCGGCGGGCGATGTCCTTTGCCGTGATGAGGACGTCGTCGCCGAGATCGAGGGTCGTTCGCATCGCTTGATGCTGACGCATCTGATGTTTGATGAGTCGCCCTTCCCTGCACCGGCCGGCTGCAGACGACCTGGCCCGAAAACTAACTGCGCGATAGATTCCCCTGGTCGGCCGGCACAGTGTCAGCGCCGAGACAGCGAAAGGACCAGCCATGGCTCGAATCGACGTGCCCGACGGCGAAGGACTCGAGGCTTCCCGGCTGTGGGCGGTCGCACCGCACATGGGCGCCGGAGTCCATGCGCTCGGGAAGGCCGTGTACGAGCACAGCAGTCTTCCGATCCGCGAGCGCGAGGTCGCCCGTATGCGGATCGCCCAGCTCAACGAATGCACTGTTTGACTGAATACTCGCGCTGCATCGGCGATGCAGCAGGGACTCAGCGACGAGCTGTACAACCTCGTCAATCAGTACGCCACCACTGACGCGTTCACCATTCGCGAGAAGTTGGCCATCGAGTTCGCAGAACGATTCGCCTTCGACCACACGGGTATCAACGACGATCTCTGGTCCCGCCTCAAGGCACAGTTCAGCGATCAGGAAGTCCTGGAGCTCACGGTCCTCGTCGGCTTCTGTCTCGGTATCGGTCGCGCCTTCCACGTGCTCGACGTGGCCCGTGACTTCGATGTGCTGTGGAGCCGCGAGCCATCCGGCGAACGACCGTCCGCACCGACCCCGAACCCGGAGTGACACCCATGAGCAGCGAGACCGCGATGGACTACGACCCCTTCTCGCCCTCGACCCTGGCCGACCCTATGCGCGCCTACAACGAGCTTCGGGAGCGCTGTCCGCTGCACCAGTTCACCGACTTCTCGCCGCCGTTCGCCACCATCACCCGCTATGACGACGTCGTCGCGGTGCTGAAGGACACGGACATCTGGAGCAGCCGGTACGGCCAGACGCCCCAGTTCACGAGGGGCCGGGGTCTGAACCAGGACCCGCCCGACCACACCGAGTTCCGCAAGCTGTTCCAACGCGGTTTCACCCCTCGGATGGTGGGTCGGCTGGAAGATGAGGTGACGGACCTCGCCAACGCGCTGATCGACGGCATGCTCGACGGACCCGCCACCGACGGCGACCTCCACGATCTGTTCGCCTGTCCGCTGCCGGTGATCGTCATCGCCAAGCTGCTCGGCGTGCCGACTGCCGATCTGGCCCGGTTCAAGCAGTGGTCCGACGATCTTGTGGCGTGCTTCAACAGCCCTGATCCGCACGCCCCCGACGCCATCCGCGCCGAGCTCGACGCCTACTTCCAGGTGGCCATCGATGAGCGTCGGGCGCTGCTGTCCGCAGCCGGCGTCGACGAGCCCGGTGAGGAGCATCTCGCCACCGTTGTCCCCCACGACCTCATCAGCGGCTTCGTCGTCGCTACCTATCAGGGCCGCCGCCTCACCGACGACGAGCTGCACAACGTGCTCATCCAGCTGCTCGCGGGCGGCAACGAGACAACGACCTCGCTGATCACGAACTGCATGCTCCGGCTGCTCGAAGAACCCACCCGGTGGGAGGCGGTGAAGGCCGACCCTTCGCTGGTCGACGTCGCCATCGAGGAGTCGCTGCGCTTCGACCCGCCGGTGCTCGGGCTGTTCCGCACCAGTCTCGAACCCGTCTGCATGCATGGCATCGACCTACCGGCACGCACCAAGCTGATGGTGACCTATGCCGCCGCGAACCGCGATCCCTCCGTGTTCAGCGATCCCGATTCGTTCCGGCTCGATCGTGAGGCCGACGAGTTGCGGCGGCACCTGTCCTTCGGGCTCGGTCACCACTTCTGTCCGGGTGCGTCACTGTCCCGCCTCGAGGCCCGCGCCTCCCTGCGGCTGTTCGTGGAACGACTGCCCGCGATGCGCCTCAACGGCGCGCCCGAGCGCATTGCCCCGTTCAACCTCTGGGGCCGGCGCCGTCTGCCGGTGGCCTGGGGCTGATCAGTTCGCCTCTGCCTCTGGCCCTGCCCCCGCCTCCGCCCCCGATTGGAGCCGGCGAGCGCCACGCTGTGCTGCGACGGTCATGATCGACTCGTCGCCCCGTCGCCACCGCACCGTAAGGGTCACAGCATCGATGCGCCACCCCTCTTCGGTGCGGACCAGCGTGTCGCGGTAGTAACCACCAAGCGAGAACCACGCATCGTCGTTGCCGTGATCCAACGCGTGATCGGCCTGGATGTACATCAGGCAGGTGGCCCGGTCTCCGTCGATGCTCACCACCGGGTTCGTCATCGCATGGTGGGTCGCAGCGAGGCCAGTCATCTGGCTCCGCACGGCCCCTACCCACACGTCGGCCGCCATCGTCGCCGCGGGCCGGCCCGGTCGATAGCTGGTGAAGTCGATGGCGACCTCGTCGGCGAAGATCGATCGGTAGAGGTCCCAGTCACGATCGTCGATGCCGTATGCGTACTGATAGATCGTCTCGCAGATGCGCTGATGGTCGTCGGCCGGCATCGGACGCTCAGTGTTCCTTGGTCACGTCGTTCAGGAACGGCGCAGAGAGATCGGGCGGCCCCTGGTAGTGGACCACCAACGCTCGGCTGGCGAAGAGCCAGGCGCCGTCGATCGCGACGTACGTGTCGTCATAGTGGGCCAGCAGCATTCCCGCATCGCCGTTCATCCGCCGGAAGCGCTCGGTGATGTACCAGCGTCCGCTTGCGGTGTCGCCTTCGACATGGACCTCGCCGTTGTTGACCATTTGGACGACGGCCGCGAAGGTTGCCATCGCCGAGACCCAGAGTGCAGCTATCGCTTCGCGGCCCTCGACAGACCGGCTGGGACTCAGGTGCCATCGGCTGTCCGGCGCCCAGCAGGCCGTCCACTGATCCGCGTCCCGCCGCACTACGGCATCGGCATAGCGGTGAACGAGCCCGGCGATCGCCTCGCGCGGCGAGAGCGGGTCGGGCGCGCTCATCGCTTCACGTCGATTCCCAACGAGCGGGCCGATGCGGCGCGGTCGTGGTAGTCGACTTCGAGGCGCACCTTGCCATCATCGATGTCGAGGAACGTCATCCCCTCCGACGACCACACGCGGCCGACAAAGGCCGCGCCGAACGGTGCAGGATCGGTGATGGTGGCCGTCATGACCCAGCGCACGGCAACGCCACGTTCATTGGTCCAGAAGCCGTCGGGCTTGAGGACGAGGTCCGGCCACTTCACCAGACCATTGGCGAAGTAGGCGCGGATCGCCGGCCAGCCTTCGTAACGGCCGCCGATGATGTCGTACAGGACACCGTCGGGGTGGAAGAACGGTGCCGGTGCATCGCCGTCGCCACTGCTCCACGCGCCGAACAGCTCCTCGGCCAGATCGATCCGTTGATCACGACTCATGGGACTCCTTGCAATTGATAGGTGGACAGATCGTGTTCGGGTTCGCGTTCGTGCGCGTCACGGTGTTCATGGCGACGTCGCAACCAGTTCGGCGAGACGGCGAAGGAACACCTGATGCAGCGACGTGCCGATGATGGCCATGTTCGGCGCCCGGTTCGCGCCGCTTTCGAACAGGCTGAGGCACGTCCGGTTCGCGCATGCGCCCTTGAACAGGTTGAACGCTTCCCAGTAGTGCCACTGAAAGGCCGACAGCGAAACCCCCGCCTCGGCAAAGAGCTCGGTCCATTCGTCGCGGCTCATCGTTCGCGCCCCGCGCATCGCAGCGCAGAACACCCAGTCCTCGGCCGGGTCGCCGAGGTGGGCGAACTCCCAGTCGGTGATGGCGACGACGCGACCGCCGACGTGCACGAAGTTGCCCGGGCCTGCGTCCCCGTGGACCACGGCAAGCCGAGCGAGCGGCGGCGCGTGGCGATGGAGCCATGCCGCGGCTTCCTCGAGCAACGGGATCGGTTCCGGCGCGGCGCGGCGATAGTGGCCCGCCCAGCGCTCGATCTGCTGACGGGTGGCCTCGCCAGGCGTCTCGGGGGCGACCGCGAACGGTAGGCCGAGCGCGTCGCCGTCGAGGTTGTGCAGATCGAGCAGCGCCGTGACCAAGGCCTTCGCCGTGACGCGATCGACAGTGCGTTCGTCCGCTCCCTCTGCCCCTTCGATGAAGTCCATCAGGAAGAACGGCTCCCCGAGCACTGCTCCGGTGGGCTCGAACCAGCGCACTTTGGCCACCGGCACGCCGGCCGACTGGAGCGCCTGCATCACGCCGAACTCCTCGGTGCTCGAGGTGCCGAAGACCCCGCCCTGTTCGAGCCGCAGCACGTAGCGCGCACCGTCGCTGCACTCGACGCGGTACATCGCCCGTGAGTGTCCGACGGTGATGCGCCGCAGATCGGCCACGTCAACCATCCGATTCGTCTGCGCGCTGATGAACTCGCCGAGTGCCTCACGCATCAGGGAGCCTTCCGCGGAAGGCCGACATCAGGACCGCATTCCCGGCCAGATCGGCGTCGAGCTGGGCCAGCAGCAGCGGGCGCAACCCGGCACGGATGGCCACGGCATCGGGATCGTCGTCCGGCAGGGCGATACACGCGACCAGGACGTCGGATGCGCCACGCAGCACCGCCGCCGGATCGCGGGTTCCCGGCGCCTGCCAGTGCTCGCGGACCAACGAGCAGCCGGTGAGCGCATCGAGGGCCGCTGCTATCGCTTCGGTGCGATCGGCTGTCGGGTCCTCACCGCGGGTTCGCGCGTAGTGGGCAAGGCCGATGAGCTGCACCACGGTTACGCGGGCGAAGTCGTCGGTGACCGCGGGCAGAACGACGTCCCGAAGGGTCTGCAACACGCCGGCCCAGAGCGCGTTATCGGACGGGCGCGCGATGGGGCTCATGCCAGGCCACTCCCGCTCCCACCTGCGCGAGAACCGAGAGCTTCAACCCGGGCGGCAAGGGCCGCCTCTGCCGCGAAGTCCCACGTGGCCCGCCACAGCGGGTCGACCAGAGGACGGTCAAGTCGGTCGAACCCCTGCGCAACGAACCATTCATATGTGTGCATATGACCATCGGCAAGGCGATAGCGGGGAATGAAACCGGTGATTCGACCGACCTTCTCGCTCGACAGGACGGCGTGATGCGGGGCGCCGAACAGGTGACCGAACACCGGCACCGTCACCTCAGCGAGGAGCGCATCGGACAGCGGCACGATGTTCGGCGCAACGCCGACGACCGCGGCGAGCGTCGCAATGTACCGGCTGACCGTGACCCCGTCGGTGGTGACGTTGAAAATTTCTCCGACGGCATCGGCACAGGTCGGGAGTGCCATCATCAGCGCGCAGAGGTCGTCGACATGGCCGTAGGAACCGGTCACCAGACCGGAATGCGGGACGATGATCGGCAGCCCCCTCAGGAGGCGCAGGAACATCGGCGTCTCCATGTCGTAGATGTTGTTGTCCGGTCCGTAGATGGCGGCCGGACGGACGATCGAGACGGGGAAGCCGGTCGCGGCATGGCGTTCACGCATCGACTGCTCGGCCATCGCCTTGAACCCGCCGTAGGAAGCCGTGCCCTCCGGGTTCGATGGCAGATCCTCGGTCCACGGGAACACGCCCACCTGCGACTGGTCGTAGGCCATGATGGAACTGACGTACACATACCTTCCGACCCGGCCGTCGACGAGGCCGAGCAGCGAAGCGATGTCCGAACCCCCGGCTGCCATCACGAAGCCCGACACGTCGTAGACCGCATCCCACTCGGTCCCCGTAAGGGCTTGGCGCATGGACGCGGCGTCGGTGCGGTCGGCCGTCAGCCGATGCACGCTGTCAGGCAGGTCGGTCGGGGTTCGGCCGCGGTTCAGCACGGTGACGTCATGACCCGCATCAAGAAGTGCGCGTACCAATCGTCGCCCGACGAAGACCGAGCCACCGAGCACAAGCGTGCGCATAGCCCTGCCGCGCTACCGGTCGAAGGTCGGGTACGGGCCGACGACGACGCATTCGAGGTGACCCGTACCGGTCTGCGACGGATCGTCGAGATCGGTGCATCGACCCCAGGTCTCAGCCCAAGCGTCGCGCTGGAGCTTCATCAGCGACGGGGCACCCGCGGTGGGCGGGACAGCCGGACGCACCGGATGGGAGACGTCCCAGACATCGCCCTCCGAATGGTCGTCACCGCGGTACACGCCGCGGCCGAGCCCGTCGTCGTAGCCGCCGAAGTAGCCACCGCCTTGGAGGAACACGGGATCGGAGATCGTCTCGACGATGTAGCGCTCGATGCCGCCGTCGGGACGGGTGAGCGAGATCGTCGCCGAAGCCAACCGCCGCACCGGCCGACCGTCGACCTCCACCCATGTGGCCTTGTGCGCGACCTGTGTGTAGGCGAACGACTCCCGAGGGTCGTCGTAGGGGAACATGCAGCGGCTCTCGAACTTCTCGTAGAGCCCCGCGGCCGAATGGTGGAACTGCCAGAACACGACCCGATCAGGAAGACGGAACACGCACCACTGCCGCAACCCGGGAGGTGCAGGCGCTTCCGATGCCGGCGGCGGCGCGACGGCCGCGGACCGGGGTCCACCGGTGTTGTTGCCGATGCCCCATGAGTGGTCGCGCACACCGGTCCAGCGGTCGACCTCGACCCGTCGCCCATCGAATCCGATCCAGCCGGTGACGAGCGAGCACTGGTCGTAGTTCGAGCGGTCGCTGTGCAGGCGTCCGTTGATGATCGAGATGAGGCGATCCTCGTTGTAGGGCGGCGAGAAGCCCTCCCAGAGAAGGTCGAAGTTGATGCCGTGGTTGTTCTTCGCACAGCGGGTCCGCACCGTGCGTAGCCCTTCGACGATTTCGACGGAGAACGGGCCGCAATCCAGGTCGTCGATCCGAGGGCGCAGCCGACGGGACCAACGGATGTTGTGCTGGCGTCCACGGCTCGATATGCAGGTGAACGCGTCGAGCACGTCGTTGTTGGCGTGCAGGCGGAACCCCATGAACCAGGCGATCTCGCCGGTGTCGTCGCCCATCGTGAAGTAGTAACCGTCGCTCCAGTGGGGGCTCCCGTCGGCAACGACGTCGAACGTGCCGCCCACCTGATGGCGGGGCCATTCGTCCATCT
>JAYUDQ010000042.1:0-7134 GCA_043739745.1 Acidimicrobiia bacterium
GCCGTCATGGTACGGAATCGGCATGACAGCCAACCGTGGACCAGAACAGCGCGGCACGAGCGCTCAGTCCACTCGTCGAATATCGGTACACGACCTTCGTCAACGGCTGTTGACGCGATTTCGGGGGTCGAGCTGGCCGGAGCGCGATCACCGGGTCGCCCGGGTAGACCCATGGCTCAGGGGCGGTAGGTTCGGCGCGATGGCTGTGACCGCAAGGCCCCGAACCGCCAAAGGACGAGCGAAGGTCGTCCATGAACGCCTCGTCACGATGTACCCGGACGCCCTCTGCGAGCTGCACCACGGGAATGCCTTCCAGCTTCTTGTGGCCACGATCCTGTCCGCGCAATGCACCGATGCCCGCGTGAACCTCGTCACGCCTGCGCTCTTCGCCCGCTACCCGGAGCCCGTCGACCTCGCCTCCGCCAATCCGGAGGAGCTTGCCGATCTCATCCGGCCGACCGGGTTCTTCAACGCGAAGACCAAATCGCTGCTGGGCATGGCCGCGGCCCTTGTCGAGCGTTACGACAGCACGGTTCCGGGGTGCATGGAGGATCTGACCAGCCTTCCCGGCGTCGGACGCAAGACTGCGAACGTTGTGCGTAGCGTCGCGCTGGGGCTCCCGGGCCTGCCGGTCGATACGCACGTCGGGCGTCTGGCGCGTCGATTGGGGCTCACCGTGGAGGAGGACCCGGTGAAAGTCGAGCTCGAGCTGAACGAGATGGTTCCCGCCGCAGAACGGGGCGCGTTCAGCCTGCGGCTGATCCTCCACGGCCGGCGGGTGTGCTTTGCCCGCAAACCGGCCTGCGCGGCGTGCGCGCTGGCCGACGTCTGCCCCAGCGCTGGTCGCTGACGACGGCGCAGTGGGGATAGCGCTCGGCCCGCGAAACGGGCCGGTGGACCCATACAGGAATCGTGCGCGGATGCCGATTTGAGAAGCCAATGGGCTCTCGTTTGCGCGCGGCATGCGCAGTGTTCGCCGTTGCCGGCGCCTCTGCTGCGCTAGTGCTGGCGGGTCCGGTGATCGGTGCCGACCGTGCTTTCGCGGCCGAGGCGGCTGAGCGGCCCGCAGCGCTGCGGTTCGCGAACCTGACCGACGACGGCGGCTCGATCGATCTCCTTCTCGACGGCCGTCTTCGCGTCGTGGCCATGGTCGGTGGCCGCACGACGGACTTCATGGTCGTACCGGCCGGACGCCACACGATCGGCGTTCGGGGCGATGCCAGTCCTGATGCCGCCGCTGCGCTGATCGTGGCCCCCGGAGCGTCGCCCACGGTGCTGTTGCTCGGCCGTTCGTCGCATCCGTCCGCCTTCACCCTTCCCGACGTCGCCGACTCGGCGCCCTCGATCCGCGTCGTCAACACGTCAGCCACGCGTGTGCACGTCGGGATCGCCGACGATGGGTTCGACATCGATGCCGGCAGTTCACAGCTCGCACCGGTGCATGCAGGTTTGGTCGACGTGGAGGCCGCTGCCACCGGCGGGCTCGGGGACGTGTCGTCAGCCCCGCAGACCGCAACCGTCCGCCAGACGTTCACCGTCCGGCCGACCGCCTCGATGGTTGCGATCGTCACGGGAAGCCCGGCACTGCTCGTCATCCATGCCATCGCACCGCACGCCTTGGCGCCCGACGCCCTGGCCCTGCAGGCCGACGACCAGCCGCCCGTCGGTGTGGTCCGCTCGATGTTCCGCCACGACGGCCTGTGGCTACGACGCATCCTCGCCGGCATCGTCATCGTGCTCGTCTTCGCCGCGACGCTTTCGAGCCTTGCCGTGTTCCGAGTGGAATCGCTCGAGGACCGCGTCCGCAACCGCATGCGCTGAGACATTGGCGTGCGGGCCCCGGCTCCGCTGCGCTTCGCCACCCGCACGCGGTGCGCCTCCCCTTCGGGGTCGCTCGCTGTTTGCGTCGCTCGTCGCTGCGCTCCTCGACTCCTCGCCTGCGCTTCGGACGGCGCCCGGATGCCGAGTTGATGGGTTGCGGGCCCCGGCTCCGCTGCGCTTCGCCACCCGCACGCGGTGCGCCTCCCCTTCGGGGTCAGCGGGTGCGCAGGAGCGCCCGGCCGAGGCGTCGGTGTGCGCTCATGAGCGCACCTTCGATGGCGAACAGCTCAGACGCGAGCACCTCGCCGCCCTCGGTCGAACGCTGCTCGGTGGCGATCGCGGCCAGACGTCCGACGAGGTCGCCGAGCGTGGTGTGGAGGGATGACAGCTCCGGAGCGGGGGATGGCACCCGATCAGCATGCACGAATAGTGACCGCTCGCTGGCAGCACTAGCGTCTGCGCCCCATGGGTGCAGCGGCTCTCTCATCAGGCGTACGTGCCCGCGTGCGTCCGCGGCCTGAGATCGTGGCCATGGAGGGCTACCACTCACCGCAGGTCGCTGTGCACGTTCGGCTCAATACGAACGAGAGTCCCTTCGCCCCACCCGCGCTCTGGCAGGAGCAGTTGGCCGACGAGGTCGCGAGCATCGACTTCCACCGCTACCCCGACCGCGAAGCGCGTCGCCTGCGGGAGGCGATAGGTGCCCTTCATGGCGTCGGTTCCGAGCAGGTCTTCGTGGCCAACGGGTCGAACGAGGTCCTGCAGACGCTCTGCCTCACGTACGGAGGCGCTGGACGGACGGTGCTCACGTTCGAGCCGACGTACGCGCTCCACGCCCACATCGCCCGCATCACCGGTGCGACGGTGGCGACGGCAGAACGAAGGGCGGACTTCACCCTCGACGAAGCGAGGGTCGATCGTGCTCTCGACCGTTTCGCGCCGGACATCACCTTTCTTTGTTCGCCGAACAACCCGACGGGGCTGGTCGAGTCCCGCTCGGTGGTCGAGCGGGTGATCGCCCGCGCGCCCGGACTGGTCGTGGTCGACGAGGCATACGGGCAGTTCGCTCCCTGGTCGGCCCTATCGATGATCGACGACTCCGTCCCGCTGGCCGTGGTCCGCACGTACTCCAAGACGTGGGCGATGGCCGCGGCCCGGCTCGGCTACCTGGTCGCACCGGGCTGGCTCGTCGCCGAGCTCGAGAAGGTCGTGCTGCCGTACCACCTCGACGCGATGAAGCAGGCTGCTGGCCGTCTCGCCCTGCGCTTCGAACCCGAGATGCGAGCCCGTGTCCAGGAGGTGATCGACGAGCGTAAACGCCTCGTTGCCGCGCTGTCGGAGCTCGACGTCGATGTGTTCCCCTCAGGCGCGAACTTCGTGCTGTTCCGACCCCGCTCGCAGGATGCAATCGCATTGTGGCAGGGGCTCGTCGAACGGTCCGTCCTTGTACGCGACTGCTCGTCCTGGCCGCGCCTTCAGGGCTGCCTGCGGGTCACGATCGGCACCACCGACGAAGATGACGTTTTCCTAAGCGCGCTTATTGATGTGCTGGAGTCGTCATGAGCCCGCGCACCGCCATCCGGGAGCGGTCCACCAAGGAGACGTCGATCAAGGTCGAGCTGCTCGTCGACGGCATCGGCCAGACCGACGTCGCCACCGGCATCCCGTTCTTCGACCACATGTTGTCCCAGCTCGGAAAGCACGGCGGCTTCGATCTGCATGTCACGTGCAGGGGTGACCTGGAGATCGATACCCACCATACGATCGAGGACGTCGGCATCGCTCTCGGTGAGACGTTCCGCGAAGCGCTCGGCGACAAGTCGGGCGTTCGCCGGTTCGCCTCGATCGCAGTGCCCCTCGACGAGGCATTGGTCGATGTCAGCGTCGACCTGTCCGGACGACCCTTCCTGGTCTACGAGCTGGACCCATCCGGCGGCACCGGGCAGACGTTCCTCCTGGGCGAGCCCGGGTTCGACCCGCAACTTGCCGAGGAGTTCTGGCGGGCGTTCGTGATGTCATCGATGATCACGCTCCACGTGTGCATGCGCAGTGGGAAGAACACCCACCACATCCTCGAGGCGTCGTTCAAGGCGGTCGCTCGGGCTCTGCGCGACGCCGTCCGCATTGAGTCGTCGGGCGGGGTGCCTTCGACGAAGGGCGTGCTGTGAGCGGGGCTCGGCCTGTCGAGGATGGCGCTCGTCCGCGCATCGCCATCGTCGATTACGGCATCGGCAACCTCCCGTCGGCGCAGAAGGCGACGGAGCGGGCCGGGGGGGACGCATTCCTCAGCCGTGACCCTGCGGAGATCGCAAAAGCGGACGGGGTGATACTTCCCGGCGTGGGCGCAATGGCGCGGTGCATGGCGTCGTTGTCGGACTGCGGCGTGCATTCGGTGGTCGTCGATGCGATCGCCTCCGGGCGGCCGTTCCTCGGCATCTGCGTGGGCATGCAGATGCTGCACCGTGGGAGCGACGAGCACGGCGGTGTCGAGGGTCTCGGCGTCTTCGACGGCGTCGTGCGGCTGCTGCCCGACACGGTGAAGCGACCGCAGATGCAGTGGAACGTCGTCACTGCGCTCCGGCCGAGCGTGCTTTTGGCCGAGCTTCCCGATCCCGCCTGGATGTACTTCGTCCACTCGTTCGCGCCGGAGATGCACGCCGACGTCGTCGGGGTGTGCGACTACGGCGGCCCGGTCGCCGCTGTCGTCGAGCGCGGCGCGGTCATGGGGACGCAGTTCCACCCGGAGAAGTCGAGCGCGGCCGGCATCGCGCTGCTGGGCAACTTCGTACGAGCGTGCACGACGCCGAAGCCGGTCTCGAAGGCCGGCCCGGTCGCGACGCAGATGGGCTCGTGAAGCGGCGTGGAACTGTTCCCCGCCATCGACGTGCGCGGCGGCAGGTGCGTCCGCCTGGTGCAGGGCGATTACTCACGCGAAACCGTCTACGGCGACGACCCGGTCGCGGTTGCGCAGTCGTTCGTCGATGCCGGTGCCGTATGGGTGCATACGGTCGATCTCGACGCCGCCCGCTCAGGTGATCCGGTCAACCGGCTGGTGATCGCCGCCATCGCGCGTGCCGTCGGGGCAGCAGGCGCACAGGTGCAGGCGGGTGGGGGAGTCCGGGATCTCGAGTCGGTCGATGCGCTGCTGTCCGCGGGCGTGGCACGCGTGGTCATCGGTACCGCCGCGGTCGAGGATCCGGCGTTCGTGGCGGCAGCCGCAGCCGCGCATCCCGGAGCCGTCGCTGTCGGGCTCGATGCCCGTCTCCGTGCCGACGGCTCATACGAAGTCGCGGTGCGGGGCTGGACCCTGGGCAGCGGAGTCGAGCTCTTCGAACTGCTGAGCCGCTTCGAGAATCTCGGCGTGGCCGCGACGGTCATCACCGAGATCGGCCGCGATGGCATGCTTACCGGGCCTGATGTCGAAGGTCTACGCACGGCGCTCGCGACCACGACCATCGACGTCATCGCCTCGGGCGGTGTGGGCTCGATCGCCGACCTCCACGCGCTACGCGCGCTTACGGTCGATGGACGGACACTTGCGGGAGTGATCGCGGGCAAAGCCATCTACGAAGGCCGCTTCACCGCAGCCGAGGGAGTGCGCGCATGTCGGGGCGATTGAGGCGGTTCTTCGGCTCGCCGGGCGGCGATCCACTGGGCCGGGCGGTGCGGCTCCCCGCTCACGCGGCCTACGTGCACTGGGACCTCGGGAGTGAACCGCTGTCGTCGGTTTCGTTCGATATCACGATGCACTCCGACCCGGGCGAATCGGTCGGCGAGTACCTCTCGCCCTACAACGGTTCGATCGACGGCCATCAGATCTACTTCGGCATCCAGAGTGACGTCTACCAACCCGACGTCGGCGGTGTCGGCAAGGGCTGCATCTTCTCGACGTGGTGGACGTTCGACGCGGCCGACACCCGGCCCGAGGCGGACGGCTTCATCCAGCTCGGCACCCATGAGGGCCGATTCGTAGGTGTGCGTAGGGTCTATGACTGGGGTGTCGGCGACTACCGGCTCACGGTGCAGCGGGCCGAGCAGGAAGGCGACGGCGACTGGTTCGCGATGTCGATCCAGCCGATCCAGCCGATCGGTCGGGTCGGTACGGGCGGTCCGGTCGCCTCGACGGGAGTCCGTCCACTGCCGACCGGTGTCGCCGTCCCGTTGGGGGCGCTGCGGTTTCGCCGTGCCGACCCGGACCGTCCGGCGACGATTGCGCCCGGCGGCCCGGCCTTCCTCGAGATCTATGGCAACGCCGACACCTACGCCGACATCGCCGACTGGTCGCTCGACCTCATGGCGTACGGCGATGACCGTCGGGCGATCGGCGCCCGCAGCGAGTACCCGGCCTTCCCGTACGCCGAAGTGCCCAACGCCGAGGTCGCATACGTGGCCGACCGGGATCGGGTGACGATGGCGTTCGGCCGCAGCATCGAACGGGTGCACGCGGCGGCGAAGCTGTTCTGACCGACGCGGCTACGGTTCGCGCCCGTGCGTCTCGTCGTTGCCCGCTGCACCGTTGCCTACGCAGGCCGATTGGGCGCGACGCTGCCCGAAGCGCTCCGCCTCATCATGGTCAAGGCCGACGGGTGCGTGGCCGTCCACTCCGACGGCGGCGCCTACAAGCCCCTGAACTGGATGACTGCGCCGAATCGGCTGGCCGAGAGCGACGGCGAGTGGGTCGTCACCAACCCGAAGGGCGAGACCCTCACCATCACGCTGCATGAGGTGCTGAGCGATTCGGCCCACGAGCTCGGCATCGATCCCGGACTTCAGAAGGAGGGCGTCGAGGCCGAGCTCCAGGCGCTGCTGGCCGAGCGCACCGACATGCTCGCCCCCGGTATGACGCTCGTGCGCCGCGAGTACCCGACCGACATCGGGCCGGTCGATCTGCTGTGCAAGGACGCGAACGGGGTGACGGTCGCGGTCGAGATCAAGCGCCGCGGCGAGATCGACGGCGTCGAGCAGCTCACCCGCTATCTCGAGTTCCTCAACCGCGATCCGCATCTGGCGCCGGTACGGGGCATGTTCGTGGCCCAGGAGATCAAGCCGCAGGCCAAGACGCTGGCCGCGGTCCGAAAGATCGCCTGTGTCGAGGTCGACTACGACGAGCTGCGCGATCGGCCCTCCAACGTGCTGCGCCTGTTCTGACCCTGACCCCTTCTGCAACAGGATCAACCCGGAGGTGGTCTGGTTGCACAGGAGCGGCCACATCGACCCCGAACCGCCTCGAAGGCGCTCCTGACCACCAGGGCCCGGCGGTTGCGGCGGTTTGGCGCACCGGGGAGGCGTTCCTGGCCGCCGGTGGTCAGCGAG
>JAYUDQ010000043.1:0-7134 GCA_043739745.1 Acidimicrobiia bacterium
GTGGTCGACCACTTTGTCGCCGAGGCGCGCCGGGCTGGGTGTTCTTGGACCGAGATCGGCGAGTTGCTCGGGGTGACCAAGCAGGCGGTGCGTGAACGGTTCCTCGACCGCGTCGACGTTGCTGGTCGTGAACGTTTCCTACCTCGATTTCAACGATGCGTCGCCGCCGCGGGGGAGTTGGCACTGCGACATGGCAGCGCTCAGGTCGGGCCGGCGCATCTCCTGTTGGCGTTGGCATCGAACGACGGTGTCGCTTGTGTCGCCCTCGATCGCCTCGGGGTGACCCCCGACAGACTCACGGCTCAGCTAGGAACGCTCCTCGGTGACGGTCGGCCGGGCACGGGGGTGCCCGCCGAGTCACCCGATTTCACCTGCACGTTGCGGTCAGCGAGCCTGTTCGCACTCGAACGCGGCCACGATTACGTCGGGACTGAACACGCGCTGTTCGTGCTCGCCACCGATCCCGGTGCGCGTACGCGCCACGTGCTCGAGCTCCTTGGTGTCGATACCGCCGCCATCAAACGCGAGCTGGCCACCTGCCTGCGCAGCGAACCGAAAAGACGCCGGCGTCGACGCAACGCCGATTGTCGTTGCTCGTTCTGCGGCGCCCAGAATGCTGACCCACTCATGCGTGGTCCAGGTGTTGCGATCTGCGCTACGTGCGCCGGCGTCGCCGTCGAGGCCGCGACAATCTGAGCGAAACGACCGGAGCCGCTCACGCAACTAGGCCCGCCGTTAGGAATGCGCGTTTTGGGGTCGGGTGGCGAGTGCGAGGCGGGTGTCGAGGTCGAGGGTGAAGCTGCCGTGTTGAGCGCCGTGGTGGTTGAGGACGCGCGGTTGTTGTAGCGACGCGGTTGGTGGGGATGGGGTGGGGGGCGGCGGTTCGGGTTGTCCTTTTTCGTGTTGGGGGCCAGCCTGCGGGTTGAACGCGTAAGGCCCAGCGCTACCTTGCGTCCTGGGACAGCTTCGGGAGTGCTGGGCCGGATCGCGATGGGCGTGAACTCGCAGCACAGCGAGCAAATCCGTGGTGTCGGCCATACGTACTTCGAGATCATCACTCTCCATCGCCAGATCTTCGTTGAGTGATCGTGTCCGTAAGGGGATCGTCCAACGGAACACCCGGCCGAAGACAGCCCGCCAACCCCCGCCTGGCTCCGGTCGTCCCGTAAGACTTGTCCGGTGAACTTGTCCGGTCAAGAGTGGACCAACGGCACAGTCCAGCGTGTGGCGATGATGCTCATCGGATACGCACGATGCTCAACCGATCAGCAAGACCTCACTGCGCAAACCGAAGCGCTCCTGAAGCTCGGCGTGAAACGCGAAACGCATCTACGTTGACCACGGTCTCACCGGCACCAATCGCGACCGACCCGGCCTGCGCGAAGCGCTCGCCGCGTGTCGATCTGGTGACACGCTCGTGGTGACGAAACTCGACCGGCTCGCCCGGTCGCTATCCGACGCACGCGACATCGTCACGAACTCACCGCACGCGACATCAAACTGAACCTCTGCGGCTCGATCCAGGACCCCACCGACCCCGTCGGCTAGCTGCTGTTCAACGTGCTCGCCATGATCGCCGAATTCGAACCGACCTCATACGTATTCGAACCCGTGAAGGCATGAAGATCGCCAAAGCCCGAGGACGGCTACGCGGAAAGCAACAACCTAAACTGAGCGCCACGCAGGAGAAAGCACGATCAATCGCGGGGCGCAGAAGACCCTGGGGTCGCGCGCTTCACTCGGCTGTTGATGCGGAATGGCTCAGAACGTGCCCGGGGATTCGAGGTTATGCATTGCGGTGGGGCCCGCATCGATGCGGGAGATCGTTGCCTCATTGGGAGCGTCAGTACGCGCCTCGATCCACTCCACCAGCAGGTTGAACTCTCGTGCTGCTCGATGAGGCAGGTCCATGCGCACCCAGCGGGAGATGCCAGACGGCAACGTGGAGATGATGAGTCCGGAATAACTGTGTGCCGTCAACGCATCGCGAATTGCGTGCATCGGATCAGCAACCCCGAGCTCACCAGTGGCCCGCACCCCGGCTGCTTTGAGGCGCTCCAACGCCTCCTGGAGGCGACGGTGAGCGTTTTCGGAAGCGGTCCCCGCCACCGGCGGGTGCTCGTCAGCCGGCTCCGTGGCGGGGACGACGACGTGGAAAGACGCTGCCTCGATGGTCGCGCGCTCCGTGACGACTTGGGTCAGGGCGGTCCCGCCCAGCGTCTGATTCGCGACGACAAGATAGTTAGGCACTCGCGACATGGTAGTGGCTCGTCTCGATTTTAGCGGGGTCGTAGTCGGCGAAGTTGGTGAACCCGGCGGCGGATACTCGTTTGATCTTCTTGATGACCTGAGTTGAGCCTTCGGTCGGCCCGCTGGCCGCGCCGGTGGTGTGCCAGGCGAGGATCAGGTGTTTGCGAAGGTTCGTGCGGCTGCGATGACGTTCTTGAAGTGTCCGTTGCGGATGGCTTCGGCTGGGGAGTCGTCGCCGAGGTGGGGGTTCATGCCGATGAACCAGACTCGTGCGGTCTGGGCGGAATCGGTTTCGAGGATGACCTCGAGGACTTGGTGTGCGGCTCGGAGGCGTTGTTCGGTGTCGGGGTGGGGTTGGCGGCCTTGTACCCATTTCCCGGTCGCTTTGGCGTCTTTCGCGCCGGCGATGAACGCGGTGAGTTTCTGGCCGAGGACTTCTTGGAGTTCGCGGGCTACCTGATCGGTAGGGATCCGGGCAGCACCGGTTCGGGTGACCGTACGCATGTCACTTGCCTTTCGCAGCGCTCCTTGCGCTACCCCAAGCATACCCACAAACACACCCTTTTACAATGGCTAAAATACTACCCTGTACACCACCATAAACGATACACGGATGGTATCGTCGGGTATGGAGATCGTGCGCGCACCGAACCTGCCGTTGTGGCGGGTCGAGCGACGCTCGAAGCCTGCGGCTGGGGTGGCGTGGGTTCCGCCGGCGCTGGGTCGGGGTCGTCCTAGCGGTGAAGGTCACCGTTTCGATCACGCCACTGCCGGTTACGTGGTCGTGTATTACGCCACAGACGCCTACGGGGCGTTCCTCGAAACGCTTGCCCCGTTGCGTCCGAAGCTGACCGCGGTCGACTTCGACCTCGGCGCCGAGCTCGATTCGTCGTGGCGAACACCACGAGTCCTCATCGAGGCCACGCTCAGCCGCGACGCCGTGTTCCTCGACGTCGAACATGTCGACACCCGGACCGGCCTGGAACGCGAGCTTCGAATGGAACTCGCCGCTCTGAATGTGACGGTGCTCAACATTGCCGCCATACGCGGAGCTGACCGACGCGTGACACGGACCGTGTCGCAGTGGGCGTGGCAGCAACCGGGCTTTGCGGGGATCAGGTACCTCTCGCAGTACGACAGCACCGCGGAATGCTGGGCGGTGTTCGATCGCACCCCGACAACGATCATCGACGAGCACGACATCACCGCCACCGATACCCAACTCGCCCGAGCCGCCCGCTACCACCACCTCACCATCACCTGAAACGCAGGACCCTTGTCAGCCGAGGTCTGTCAGCGGGTCGTGGTCGTCAGCGGCACGGGTGCGACGGTCACGGCGGGGAGGATGGCGGGGAGGGTGGCTCCGGGTCCTCCGCCGCCTGCTCCGGGCACGATGGTGATCGGCGACAGCGGTGCCTGAACCGGTAAGGCTGGTGGAGGGTCGTTGGTGATCCTCAGCGGGATCGGTGTCGACATGAACTGGTCGGCCTTTTGTCCGCCGTTGGCGGTGTAGTCGTAGCCGCCGAACAGGAACCGGACGGTGTAGCGGCCGGGTGGGAGGGCGTAGCCGAGGGTGGCGTCGCAGCTCGCCGTTGAGACGAGTCCCGTCAGGGTCGAGTGGTCGCCGGGGCGCAGTGTTCCGCCGAACCCGACGCCGGCGATGGCACCGTTGTACCGGGCGATGATCGTGGTGCTGCCAGGCCGGGTGACCACGCCTGTGATTGGGTCACCGGAATCGAACGGGACATCACGCCGGCTGGTGTTGCGGAACGCCACCGTGGTGGTGATGTCGCCGCCCGTGTTCACGCGTAAGGGTTTCGGCACCGACCAGCGCAGCGCCGCCGACCGTGGTCCTGGTGTGGGTAGTAGCCCGCAGGGCTGGGGTGGGAGGGTGGTGTCGAGGCGGGCGACGGCAGCGTCGGGGTAGACGAAGTTGCCGAGCACGACCTGGATGCGTGTCCCGTAGGCGGCGACGAGCTCGTCGGCGATCTCACGCCGGTCGGCGCGCAACACGATGACGGGCGGTCCTGTTGGCGGGGTGAGCGATCCGCCGACCATCGCCGCGCCGGCACGATTCACGAGCTCGTTCGCCAACGCAGCACGCGAGGCCGCGGTGACGGCTGCGGGGCAGACGATGACCCCGTCGGGCACGTCCACGATCGAAGTGAGCGCGGTTACGTGGACTTGGAGATCGCCGGTGAAGCTCACGACGACCTGGCCGTTGTTGGGTCCGCCGAAGCGCAGGTCGCCGAAGGTGGGCTGGGTGGCTGCGTAGCGTTGCACCTGTTGGATCGTCGAGTTCAGGTGCGACTGTGCTTTGACCGTCTCGTTGAACGCGGCCGAGCCGGGCTGGACGTCCTTGTACGCCGTCGCACCGGGACACGTCGACGGCGACGTGCACTACACCGGGCTCACGGGCCATCACCGTCGTCACAGGGGCCTGGGTGGTCTGTGGCGACACGACCGGCGGAGCGACGACCGTCGTTGGTGACGGAGGGATCGTCGTAGCCGCCTCCGAGCCCGCGGCCACCAACACTGCCGCCACGGCACTACCGACGGTCACCGCAACCCGGAGCGCTTGTCCGCTGATCGTGACCACACCGGCAGGCTACCGACACCCCCCGGCTCCGGCAGCTGAACACGAAACACCCAGGGCTTGGCCTGAGGGGCTCTACGACAATCCGGCGACGGCCCCGGGTGATGCCGCGACCAGAAATCGGATGAGACACATCTGGAGCTTGCGAACGCAAGCCCCGAACTAGCCCCGGTCGCGGCATCCCACACGTGGCCGCGGCATCCTGGTCGCGGCAACCCGTCACAGCCCCGGAGAGGGTTGCCGAGCGTCCGCGAATCTCAGTCCACACACTTGCTTTGCGCCGTGCTGCGAGCTGAGTCGCCGCCGCTTCGCGTCGCCTGACGAAGGGGCATACCGAGCCATCACGATGGACCCCACCGACCATCGGCGAATGGTTGATGCCGTCGACAGCGAAAGGTTGCCGCTACTCCGCAGGATCAGTCAGACACACTGGGAGCTTCCGATGGAGCCCCGCAATGGTTGCCGCCCGGCCCATGTCCGGTCGGGCCGGTCACGGTGTTCTGCAACACGGCAGTCCCACCCCGCTCGGTTGTTGCGCTGACGCCCCTTCACTGCGTTGCGGGTTGTCGCCAGTGCTGCAATGTGTCGTCCGGGGCTGCAATGTTCGGAGGTTCCAGCGGAACCTCCAACTGTGTAGGAATCTTCTGCGCGTCTGGCAGGGCGACGGAATGGCTGCAGCTATAGGTTGCAGCAGCGCTGAGGTCGGAGGCGCATTTCTGGTTCGTAGGGTGTTCCGAAGTCGGACCAGTCGCAGAACTCTTCGATCCACGTCCGCGGGAACTCGTCGAGCAGGTTGTTGATGTTGGCCAGACCGTCGCGGGTGTGCTCGTTGAGCCGCTTTGAGCAAACGGGTGGTTTCGGTGTCGTAGGTGTTCGTCCTCGTCAGCGAAGAGCGGGGATGATCCCTGTCCTTGGATCGATTGTCGGTGTCGGTGTGCATCATCATTCGAGTGCGTGGGTGTCCCCCGAGGCGCAGTCGCTCGGCTGCGGTCTTCTTGGTCGCCATGGTGAGCACGTTGCGTCCGAGATGCGCAGAGGTGATGACGGTTTGACGGACGAGCTCCACTCGCACCCAGCCACCTCACGAAAATGCGGTGCCTTCGGTACCGGGCGTCGCTGTGCTGTCAAGGGGTGCAGCCGCTTCACTGCGTTGCGCTCCCGGCCGTGGCGGGCCTTCTGGCGTCCCCCCTTGACAGCTTCGCTCGTGCCCGGTTTTGGGCTTCCAGGAGGGCATGGCCACACGGGCCAGCCCTCCAGGAGGAGAACGATCATGGGTACAGCGGCAGCAGTCTTCGAATCAACAACCACGGCGATCGTCACGGCGATCGAGAACGGTGCCGGCCAATGGCGGATGCCATGGTCGACCGTCGGTGTCGAGTTCCCGGTCAACCCGACAACTGGGAAGCGGTACCGCGGCGGGAACGTCCTGACGCTCATGGCCACCGCACTCGATGCGGGGTTCGGGTCGGGTGAATGGGCCACGTACAAGCAATGGGCCACCGCGGGTGCACAGGTCCGCAAAGGCGAGCGCGGCACGGCGTGTGTGTGGTGGAACGTCAACACCCCGACCATCACCGTCGACGATGACAGCAAGGACAAGCAGCCAGGCGGGACGGTGGAGCTCCACGGCCGGCCGAGGTTCATGGCGCTCAAGTTCGTCGTGTTCAACGCCGCGCAGGTCGATGGCCACGAGCCGGCCCCGATCGTGCGTGACACCGTCGAGCAGATCGACACCGCAGAACAGTTCTTCGCGACCATCGGCGCACACGTCGAGCACCGCAACGAGGGACGGGCGACTACTCCCCCGCCCGTGACCTGATCGTGCTCCCACCCCTGCACGCGATCCCGCCCCCTGATCAGCAGATCAGGCGAGAACGGTATCGACGAAGGTCACTTCGAAATCCTGCAGATCAACACCGAAACAAACCTCACGGGCAACGGGACTGTTCCGTCGACGCTTCCCGGACCCACCCCAATCCCGGCACCTCGAACGCCGTCCAACGAACGTTCGTACTCGCCGGCGATTCCAAAATCAAGGCCAAATCGATGGACATGTCACGCATCGACGAAGTCGTCCCCGCCGGAGCCACCGAAGTATGGGCAGTCGACAACATCGTCTTCTCCCACAACTTCCACATCCACGACGCAGCGTTCACCATCCTGGACATCAACGGCAAACCCCCACCGGCAAATATGGCCGGTTGGAAAGACACCGTCTTCCTCGGCAACCACGCCAAAGTCACCCTTGCCGTCAAGTTCGGCACGAGCGCCGACCCACTCGTGCCGTA
>JAYUDQ010000044.1:0-7131 GCA_043739745.1 Acidimicrobiia bacterium
GAAAGCGTGGCCAGCGCTCGTGCCACCGGCACCGGATGGCGCAGTGGCAGGAGGTAGAGGCCCATGTGGAGCTCGAGGGTTGGATGGAGCTGCGACAGCCCAGCCATCAGCACGAGCCCCTCCGTGCCGAACCCTCCGCGGAACGACACATGGTCGGCGTAGAGCAGCCCGTCGAGCCCCGCGTCGGCAATCGTCCCGATCACCCGCCGACGCTCATCCAGCGATGCCGCAAGCAGCGTCTCCGAGGGCGATATCCCCAGCGTCACCCCTGCCTGTGCCATGACATCCCCCGCAGTTCGCAGTTCGCAGCTCGCAGTTCGCGATTCAACCGCCGACGGTCGGCGACGTGCGAGCATGCGCCATGGCCACCGTCGAGTACAAACACGACCCTGCGGTCATTGCCGGCAAGGGCGGGCCGGGGGCTGACGCTCGTCGTCTCGAAGTCTCGAACTTTGTCGGCGAGTGCCGCTCCCAGCGGCATTCGACGACGAAGTTCATGACTCCACCACCTCCAACGCCGGGCCCGCGCCGCGCCGCGCCCGATGACGCGGTGGGCTCGGTGCCAAGGCGTCGGTCAGCGCCGCGCCTTTGCGTACCGCGGTCGACAAAGCGCCGCCGGCAAAGGCGGCGGCGACCCGGGCCATCGATATGTCCACATACCATCGACGGCCGGAGCGCAACGCCGCCAGGACGGCCGCCGCCGCGGTGAGTCCGGTCAGCGGGTCGGCAACGGCATCCGCGAGGAACACGGGCGTACCTGCGTCCCAGCCGACGAGCCCGCCGGCCACCGCGGCGTCGTCGCCGAAGGCTGGTCGGTTGAGCGCCCGGCCGGACTGTCCGTAGCCGGTGATCGCGACCCACACCTGGGTGCGGCCGTCGTGCAACGCCGTGTGGGCAGAGATCCCGGCGTGCTCCAATGCCCGTGGTCGCGAAGCTTCGATGACGACGTCCGATTCGTTGATCAGCGCCACAAGCGCAGCGCGACCGCGGCCGGTCGAGAGGTCGACGGGCACGCTCCGCTTCCCTGCGTTGACGAGATCGAAGAACAGTGGATTTCCGGACCGGGCGCCGTCCGGTCGGGCCGGGCTCTCGGCCTTCGCCACATCCGCCCCATGCAGTTGCAGGATGTGCGAGCACAGCGGCCCTGCCCAGAGCGACGAGAGATCGAGCACACGGACGTTGGCGACATCGATGCTGCTGCCGGCCCCGACATCGACGGCCCGAACGGCCGGGTGGTCGATCGTCGGGCGACCGACCTCACCGAGCGTAGCCACGGCCATGCCCAGCAGGGTCCCCTGCTCGACCCAGTGCGAAGCCGACTGTGACGGCAGCATCCGTTCGAGCGCCGACCAATGATCGCCGTCCACATCGGCTCCGAGCAGCGCCGGCAGCAACGCGACGTCCGTCGGCCGGGCCAACGAGATCGCGACTGGGCCGTCCGCCGTGTCGAGCAGCCGGGTCGCACCACCGCACGAGGTCCGTCCGGCACGCGTCAGGCCCGCGCATGCGGCCCGCTCCCCGAGCAGCGCAAGCACATCCAGCCGGTTCGCGATGCCGGCTGCGCCCCCCAGCCAACGGACGCCGGGTACCACCAGTGGCGGTGCTGCAAGGGCCGGCCCATCAGCCCGACCGGTGAGCTGCATCGCGCCTGACTGACGCCATCCAATCCCGTCGCTCACGGGATCAGCGTGCAGCAGCGGATCGCTGTCGAGGAGAGCGCCGAGCAACGTCCTGCCCCAGTCATCGACCTGCACAGTGCTCGACATCCGCGGCGAGCGTACCGTGGGGCCTGTGACCGATCGCATCCGAACCGTTGCCGACGACAGCCCGGCACCCATGGGGCGCGTCGATATGCGCGCAGATGATCTGATCCATGTCACCGGCCGTGACGGGAGCGCCGAGGAGCTGTCCCCGATCAACGGTGTCGCCCTCGTCGTCGTGGATCTGCGCTCGGGAGATTGGCTCGACGTTTCCGCGATCGCGATCGAGTCGCTGCCCTGCGTCGTCGTTGCGCGCACGTCGGCCACGACCAGCGAGGCGGAAGCGGCGTTGGCGGCATACTGCGACGTCGTGCTCGGCGACCCGGTGTCAGGGGGCCCTGGGTTCACGGGCGCTTCGGGCGCTTCGGCCGCTTCGGCCGCTTCGGCCGCTGACGGCATACGCGCCGTCTTCGCCGACGAGGCGCAGGTCGACGAGCTCTTTGCCACGATCCTGGCCAACCCACTGGCCGCGGCGTCGCTCGCACTGCTCTTGCGGAGCCAGTCCGGGAGGACAATTGAGGAGGGCCTCGTTGCCGAGTCGACGACGTACTCGCTGCTCCAGTCGGGCCCGGAGTTCGCCCGATGGCTCTCGTCTCGTCCAACACGGGCACCTCGGGTTCAGCAGGGGCCTTCAGTGCGCATCGAGCGCGATGACGACGTCCTGCGGCTCACGATCTCGCGACCGCAGGTGCACAATGCGTTCGACCGGAGCGTGCGCGACGGCCTCACCGAGGGGCTCGAACTGGCGCTGGCCGATCCGTCGATCCGCCGGGTCGTTCTGTCAGGCGACGGCCCGTCGTTCAGCAGCGGCGGTGACCTCGACGAGTTCGGCTCGTTCGCCGACCCGGTGTCATCGCATCTCACGCGACTCACCCGCAGCCCGGCGCGGCTCGTCGCCCGGTTCAACGCACTTCGGACACGAGTTGAGGTCCACCTGCACGGCGCGTGCATGGGTGCCGGGATCGAGCTGCCGGCGTTTGCGACGCACATCGTCGCGGACCCCGACTCGCGGCTCGCGCTCCCCGAACTGCGCTACGGGCTGATACCCGGCGCCGGCGGGACGGTCAGCGTCACCCGCCGCATCGGCCGACACCGCAGCGCCTACCTTGGGCTGTCCGGTCGGACGATCGATGCCGCGACGGCGCTGCGCTGGGGCTTGGTCGACCGGATCGAGCCTCGCCCCTGAACCTCGCCCGCGAACGCGGCGAACTTTGTCGTCCAATGCCGCCGACAGCGGCATTCGCCTACGAAGTTCGCGCCCCACCAGCGCGCCACGGACTCGCACCGTGCGAGCACACGTGGGTACCCTCGCTCATGCCCATCGATTCCGCCGCCGTCGACGCCCTTTTGCTGCGAGCCCGCAAGGAGGTCGACACCGGCCTGTTGCCCTCGGCGCAGGTCGCGCTGGCCAAGGACGGTGAGCTGATCGCCTTCGAGACCTTCGGCGACGCCACGAACGACACCCGCTACTCGGTCTTCTCATCGACGAAGGCGTTCGTGGCCGGCGCGGTGTGGGCGCTGATCGGCGACGGGCTGATCGACGTGTCGAAGCGCGTCACCGAGTACATCCCTGAGTTCGGGACGAATGGCAAGGACGTGATCACCGTCGAGCAGGTGATGCTGCACACGTCCGGGTTCCCGAGCGCGCCGATGCCACCGTCCGTCGGCAACACCTCCGCTGGACGCATCGAGCGCTTCGCCAAGTGGCGGCTCAACTGGGAGCCCGGCACGGCCTTCGAGTACCACCCGACGAGCGCGCACTGGGTACTCGCCGAGCTCATCGAGCGCGTCAGCGGGAAGGACTTCCGTGACGTCATCGAGACCCGCATCACGACTCCGGCCGGGCTACCACGGGTGCTCGGCATCGCCATTGCGGACCAAGGCGGCGTCGCGGAGATGGCGCTCGTCGGCGAACCGGCCACCAAGGAAGAGCTGATGGCCGCGTTCGGCGTCGAGAAGCTGCCGGAAACCGAGGTGACCCCGGCCGCGGTCCTCGCGCTGAACGAACCGAAGAACCGTGCCGTCGGCGTGCCCGGCGGTGGCGGACTTCTCCGCGCCTGCGACCTGGCGCTCTACTACCAGTGCCTCCTCCACGACGACGGCACAATCTGGGATCCTGCGGTGTTGAAGGACGCGACGACCAATGTGCGCAGCATGATCCCCGACCGCTACACTAGCGTTCCCGCCAACCGCAGCCTCGGCCTCGTGCTTGCCGGTAGCGACGGCAACGCGCACGTCCGCGGATTCGGTCGCAACGTCTCGGCCGGAGCGTTCGGACACAACGGCGCGTATGGGCAGCTCGCGTGGGCCGATCCGGCGACGGGGCTTTCGCTCGGGTACTGCACCAACGGCCTCGATCTGCACGAGACCCGGGTGCCACGCCGAGGGACGGCGATCTCGAGCCTCGCCGCCGTCTGCGCGTCGTAGGCGCACGCAACGCCGACGACCGCGACCGCTGAGGTGGAAGCGTCAGGCCCGCTCGACGAGATCGTCGAGGTTCATGGCCTGAAAGCCCTTCTTGCGGAGGCCGTCGAGCAGGAGGGGCAGCGCCTCCATCGTGCGCTCGCGCGAGAGCGTGGGCCGGTCCTTCACGCCCACGACATGCCCGCCGTCGTGAGCCAGCAGAATCATCCCGGGTCGTACACGTTCCAGCATCTGATCGACGCCTTTGTCGACGTCCTGATGGTCGACGAAGTGCTCGACCGCAAGCTCCCAGAACACGGTCCGGTAGCGTTCGGCGTCGGCGATCACCCCTACGGCCTCGTCCGTGTAACCCTTCGGCGGACGGAACCAGTGCGGCGTCCCGAGGCCGGCCTTTGCCAGTGCGACGCCACCCCGGTCGATCTCCGACTCGATCGCGGCAGGGCGCAGCAGCTCGAGCTCGGCGTGGTCGAACGTGTGGTTCCCGACGGTGTGTCCTTCGTGGAGTGCACGTCGCGCGAGGTCCGGGTTGGCCAGCGCGTTGACGCCGATCATGAAGAATGTGGCCGTCATCTCCCGCTCACCGAGGAGGTCCAGGACCTTCGCCGAGTAGCGGACGTCCGGTCCGTCGTCGAACGTCATGCCCACATACGGTTTTGGCGTCTTGACGCGGAACAGCGCATCGGGCTGGGCCTTCACCCGCTCGGCATGCGTGCGGCTCACACCTCCGGGGTCGAGGAGGCCACCCTCAGGATCTGCGGTCTTGCCCTGTGATCCTGCGACGTCCGAGGAGCCCGGCGTGATCGTGCGGTGGTCGCGCTCGCGGCCGATGCCGAAGCCGACCGCACCCGACGCCGCGGAACAGAGCACACATGCCCCGGCCGCGAGGAACGCGCGCCTCGTGACCTCGCTATTCGAAGTTGAGACCACCGGTGCGGGTCCGCTTCAGCTCGAAGAATCCGGGATAGCTCGCCATGAGCAGGGCACCGTCGAACAAGCGAACGGCCTCTTCGCCACGCGGGATGGCGTTCAGCACCGGCCCGAAGAAGGCGACGCCGTCGATGTGGATGGTGGGCGTACCGACTTCCATGCCGACCGGGTCCATTCCCTCGTGATGGCTGATGCGCAGCGCCTCGTCGTACTCGGTGCTGGCCGCGACCTCGGCCAGTTCCGCCGGCAGACCAGCGTCGGCCAGCGACTTGGCGATGACGTCGGCGAAGTCCTTGTTGCCCTCGTTGTGGATGCGGGTACCCATCGCCGTGTAAAGGGGGCGCAGAACCTCATCACCGTGCTGCTGCGCGGCGGCGATGCACACCCGAACCGGTCCCCAGGCCCTGTCCATAAGGGCCCGATAGGTCTCGGAGAGGTCGCGGCCTTCGTTCAGCACGGCGAGGCTCATCACCCGGAAATGCAGGTCGACGTCGCGCTGCTCTTCGACCTCCAGTATCCAGCGGGAGGTGATCCACGCGAACGGGCAGAGCGGATCGAAGTAGAAGTCGACCTTTGGGGTCGCGGGCGCGTCAGCTGTGGCGGGGGGCGTCATGACCGCCACCGTAGGGTCCAGATGGTGGGTCGGGTAAATTTCGGTCAGGCCGACGCAGCTTGGTGTGCTGCTTCTGCGATCTCCTCGACCCGACCGTCGCCGTAGCGGGCGAAGCGACCTCGCTCGCGATCGTGCACCGGACCGTCGGCCGGCCACGGCCAGCCGCCGAACTCGGTGCGCTGGTAGTCCTCGAATGCCTGCTGGATCTCGGCGCGGGTGTTCATGACGAACGGCCCGTACTGCGCGACCGGCTCACCAATGGGACGGGCCTGCAGGAGGAGGCATTCAGCGGGAGCTGCGCCCGCCCGGAGCAGCACCGGCACGTCGCTCTGCAGCACCGCGCCCGTCGAAACGCCGATCGTGCGATCGGGCCCGACCTGGAGCGTGTCGCCCTCGAAGAAGTACAACGTCCGTGAGGTCTCCGCGCCCGCAGCGGGCGGGAGTTCCCAGGTGGCGCCAGGTTCGAGACGGATGTGCCAGATGGCGAGGTCGGAGTCGCGACGCGAGGCCCACGAGTTGGGCGGCGGCGGAGGTGGGCGATTCCCGAGCAGCGCACCGGCAACGACCGTGACGGTCGTGCGCGCATCGGCGGAGTCGCGGAACTCGACGCGTGGCGTGTCGCGATCCCACAGCATGGTGAAGTACGGCTCGGTCATCTTGTCCGAGGCCGGCAGATTGAGCCAGATCTGGAACAGCTCGAGCGGGTTCGGGGCTTCGGCATCGAGCAGCGGGAACATCTCCGCATGCACGATGCCGGCGCCGGCGGTGAGCCACTGCGTGTCGCCGCGGCCGAAGCGGGCCGCGGCACCGAGCGAGTCGGAGTGGTCGATGAGGCCGCGACGCACGAAGGTGATCGTCTCGAAGCCGCGGTGGGGATGCTGCGGGAACCCAGGGATGTTGCGGCCGTGGTACATCCGCCAACCGTCGGTGCCGGCGAAGTCGGACCCGAGCTCGTGCCCGTCGAGCGACGCGTTGGGACCGAGGTCGATGTTGCCCTCCGGGTAGGCGTCGAGATGATGGACGCAGAACAGGAACGGGTCGACGGTCGGCCACTGGAAACCCAGCGGCACGGTCTGTAGAACAAAGCTCGCCACGGCGGTCAGCTTAACGGCGGTCGTGTTGGAGATCGGCCAGCAGCCAGAGCAGAGATCGTGCGAGCGGTCAGGCGGGAACCGGCCGCTCCTCGTCACGCAGGCGCGGTGCCGACGTACGACCACGTCGTAGACCTTCCTTGCCGGCATAGAACGCTCGCACGTGATCCATATCGGCAACGACATCGCCGGTTGGCGTCAATGCCGGTCCGAAGCCACCCGTGCGCGTGACGCCATCGACGAATGCAAACAGAATCGGTACATCGGCCTTGCGAGCGATTCGATAAAAGCCAGACTTCCAGTACTCGCTGCATGA
>JAYUDQ010000045.1:0-2738 GCA_043739745.1 Acidimicrobiia bacterium
CTTCGCCTCTTCGAGCGGGCGATCGATCTTCATCGATCAGCGGGGGACGAACATCGCCTTGCCCGAACCCTGACCATGGCCAGCCGGGTCAGCAGTACAAACGCTCGCCCGGTGGAGGCGCTGGCATACTCGACCGAGGCCGTCGCACTCCTGGAACCGTACGGACCCAGCCCGGACCTGGCCAGATCGCTTGGTCACCGGGCGTTCCTGGAGTTCGTTTATGAAGACAAGGATGAATCGGTCCTTCCTCTTGTCAACCGGGCGATGTCCGTTGCCGCAGCAGTGGGAGACGACGAGTCGATGATACGGGCGCTCAGTGTCAAGGCCCAGCTCGCCTACAGCCGTGGAGACATGAGCGCCATGGCCCTCATGGAGGAGAGTCTCCAACGTGCTGAGCGAACAGGGGATCACGGTGGTGAGATGGGAGCGCTTTCCAATATGGCCGCCATGTTCGGCGACGTTCGCGATGTAGCGCGAGCGACCGACTTTGTGAGACGAGCACGCGACACGGCGGCCCGATACGAACATCGCTCGATGGAGATCCATGCTCACGCGATGTACTCCGAGTTTCTGCTGTGGAAGGGCGACTGGGTTGGCGCCGAGAACGCTGCTACCGAGGCACTCGGCTCGAGCGTCCACGTTGAGGCCCTCGCCACAAGAGTGCTGGGAACAATCCAAGCACGCCGTGGCCGGAACGAGGCTCACACGGCCATCTTCCGCATGTGGTCGTTGGTACAGCCCGGGGAAGGTCCCGATGTCGTGGACACAGCCGCCGCCGCAGTGGCCGAGTACCTCTGGCTGTCCGCAGAGCACAACCCGGAGTTGTTGGCGCGCCTCGAAGAGATCCTCGCCGCTGGAGTGGCAATCGGTGAACCATGGCCCAGCGGAGCGTTGGCGTTCTGGATGTGGAAACTGGGTGTGCTCGAGAAGGTACCGGACGGTACAGCGGACTCCTATGCGTGGATCCTCAAGGGTGAGTACGAGAAATCGGCCCGGTATTGGCGCGAGAAGGGCATCCCCTACGAAGAGGGGCTTGCGCTCATGCACGGCAGCGAGACCGAGCAGATCGAGGCGATCCGCATCTTCGAAGATCTCGGCGCCACGGCGATTGCGAACAAGGTCAGACGGGCACTCATGGACCAGGGCGCAAGAGTGCCTCGTGGCAAGTCCTTTGCCACCCGGGACCACGCGGCTGGACTGACGGCTCGGCAGGCTGAGGTCCTCGCACTCCTTGCACAAGGCTTCACCAACACCAAGATCGCGGATGAACTGTTCGTCTCTCACCGCACGGTCGAGAATCACGTATCGGCCGTGCTCATGAAACTCGACGTCGCAACGCGGGAAGCCGCCGTCGAAGCCGCTCGCACCCGAGGGATCGTCACTGATGGCCGGGCATATCCAGTGGGTCGTTGAAGCGTATGGCCGGCATGGGCCTGACTCGACGTCGCGTTGGCGGTCGGGTCAGGCCGGCATCTTCGACTGCGTTCGCCCGCATCCGGGTTGTCGGCGGTCAGAACTCGAGCACGAAGCGGCCGCGCGCACCGCCGGCAGCCAGGAGGCGTTGTGCCTCGCCTGCCTCGGCCCCAGGGAACGTCCTCGCCACCCGCAACATCACCGCGCCATCTTCGGCCTGCTGCCGGAGCCGGTCGAGCTTGACCCACTCCTGCGCATAGTCCCGCACCCACACCGGATGGTTGACGATGCCGCGCGGGAGCTCGCCGCTATAGCCGCGAACGGTCGCATATCCGCCACCGTCCCGGATGGCCCGGAACACGAGCGAGTTCTGCACGGCACCGTCGGCGAGCGCGTCGACGCCGCCCGGCGCGTGTTCCAGGAAGCGATCAGCCACGTCGTCGCCGCGCCGCACCACCACGTCTGCGCCGAGCGATTCGACAAGAGCCGAATCCACCTCCGATGCGTCGGCAAGCACCCGCAAACCGTCCGCCTTCGCCAACTGCACGACGTAGCCGCCGTACGCACCCGCCGCCCCCGTGACCGCGAGCGTCTGACCTTCTGTGAGAGCCAGAAGGTCGAGTGAGAGCCGAGCGGTGAGGCCGTTCATCGGGAGCGTCGATGCTTCTGCGTGCGACGATCCAAAGGGTGCATGCGCCACCGAGGCGGCCGGCAGCACCAGCGACTCCGAGTAGCCGCCGTGCCCACCACTCGGCACCACGATCGCCATCACGCGGGCGCCAACGCTCAGGCGCGAGTCGACGCCGTCGCCGATCTCGTCGAGTATCCCGGCCACGTCCATGCCCGGTACGTAAGGCGGCGCAAACGCCTTCAGCATCTCTGCGCGGTCACCGTTGCGGGTGTAGGTGTCGGTAGGGTTGACGGCGGCGGCATGGACGCGGATGCGCACCTCGCCCGGGCCTGCGTGCCGCTCGGGAACCTCGAACACCTTCAGCGCCTCGGGACCACCGAACTCGTCGACGCCGACGACGCGGACCATGTCAGACACGACAGCCGCTCACTTCTCGATGACGGTGAGGTTGCCGTCGGCATGCTGGGCCCTCAGCACCTTCTTGTCGAACTTGCCGACGCTCGTCTTTGGCACAGAATCAATAAAGGTCCAACGCTCAGGGATCCACCTCTTCGCGACTCGCGGCATGAGAAAGTCGCGCAAGGTTTCCGCCGTGACGCTCACGCCCGGACGCAACACCACGCAGCACAGCGGTCGTTCCTGCCACCTCTCATCGGGCACGGCCACGACCGCAGCTTCAAATACGTCGGGGTGC
>JAYUDQ010000046.1:0-2730 GCA_043739745.1 Acidimicrobiia bacterium
GTCTCGACGTTGTTGACCAAGGTCGGGTGTGGATCCTCGGGGCCTTCGAGCGGCGGCTCGCCCTCGTGCGCGGTCCACCCGAGCTGGGGGCTGGTGACGAACAGGCCGTGCAGGTACGGCGGCAGCCAGCGGGGCAACGGCTCGTTGCCCTCGATCACCTCCAACATCGCCTTCTCCTCGCCGAACAGGTATTCCTCCGGGCCGGCGATGAGGTGCACCGGGCGATCGACCCAACCGGCGGCGGTCATCTCCGCCAGCGCCCCCTCGAGCCGCTCGCGCTCTCGAACGAAGCTGGCCTTGATTGCGATGTACGCCTCGACGGCATCGACTGTTCGCGCCGCGATGAGCAATCCCTCGAGCACGAGGTACGGGTTGAGTCGCAGCAGAGTCCGGTCCTTGAACGTTGCGGGCTCACCCTCGGCCGCGTTGCAGACCGCGTATCGCTGCCGGCCCGGGCCGGCGAGCACCGATGACCATTTCACGCCGGTCGTGAACCCTGCCCCGCCGCGCCCGCGCAAGCCTGCACGGGTCAGTTCTTCGACTGTTCGTTGCGCCGACTGCTGCTGAGCAGCAGCAAGCCCAGACCCACCACCGGAGGCCACATAGGCATCCAACGATTCGATCGAAGCTTCAGCGAGCAAGCGGCTGTTCATGAGTTTCCGATCCGTAGCGCATCCGTCACGCCGCGCAGGTTCGGGCGACGCACCACCCGCAGTTCACGGTATCAGTGCCGCTCGTTCAACAGGGCCCGGATCGCTCACGATCCTCAATTCAGCAGGCCGTAGTACTCCAGCATTTCGCGATCATCTTCCAACGTGAGCACGTGAGCGCCGTGGGCTTTCGGCGCCTTCTTCACACTCTCTTTCGTGAAGGGAACGACAATCCGTCCGTCAGTCGTTCGGAATGATCCGGCCACCGGTACGTAGTGCGACGATTTCAGTACGCCGACATCGACGACCAGCCACCTCGGTTCGAGGCTCGTCGGGTCCGACACCACGTCGGTGATCGTACCGAGCTTTTTGCCGGCATCGTCGACGACGTCAGAGTGGGTGTAGATCGCTGGTTCATTGGACTCCATGGAAACCTCCTGCAAACGAGCGCCCATAGGTTTGTACCCGGCAAGTCGCGACACGAAACACTGCGCCAGATCTCGAGGATCCAGCGGACCGGGCGGGAACGAGCCCTCGTCGGTCGAAAGGGAGCACGATCGGCTCGGGATACATCCAGATTTTGCGCTGCCCGCGCCACTTGATGTAACGCCGCGGCAGTGTGTCTGCCACGGCGTTACATCAAGCGCGTCGACACGCCGCCCATCATGGGTGCCAAACCTCGAGTCGTTCACGCGACTTTGGCTCGTCCTGCTGCATTTGGCTGTATTGGACTCGTATGCTTTGGGTACTCCATGCCTAGCTGACGCCGTGGGTCGGCGCGCGTAGACGGAAGGGCACGTGGTTGACGGTTGACCTCATTCCAAGCAACGAGTCCGAACGACTGGCGGCGGTTCATCGCTACGACGTGCTGGACACCCCGCCCGACGGGGCGTTCGACCGCATCACGGCACTGGCGGCGCGGCTGTTCCAGGTACCTATCTCGATCGTCAGCATTGTCGACTCCGACCGGATCTGGTTCAAGTCGCACCACGGCCTCGAGGCCGACCAGACGGATCGCGAACCGGGCTTGTGCGCCTCCGCGATCTTGCAGGATGACCCGTGGTTGGTCAACGACGCCCGGGTGGACCCGCGCACGCTCGTCAACCCTTTGGTCGCCGGCGAGTTGGGTTTCGGTTTCTATGCAGGCGTGCCCTTGACCACGCATGACGGGTACAACCTGGGGATGTTGTGCATCATCGACCACGACCCACGCGGTATGACCCGCGAACAGGTGGCGACGTTGGGTGATCTCGCCGCACTCGTGATGAATGAACTCGAGCTGCGGTTATCGGCCCGCAGGACGGTCAGACTCGAAGCCGAGCTGCGCCGAAATGCCGAGGAGATCGCCGCCACGCTGCAAGAGAGCCTCCTTCCTGCACGACTGCCGGACGTTGCCGGTTTGGACCTGGCTGCCCGTTATCACGTCGCCGACCATGACCGAGTGGGCGGTGACTTCTACGACGTGATCCCGACCGAACGCGGCTGTGCGCTCGTGATCGGCGATGCTGTCGGCAAGGGCGTCAAGGCAGCCGCGTTGACCGGAACGGCGCGCTGGACCTTGCGCACGGTTGCCTTGGGGGCGTGGACGCCCGCAGACGCGCTGACCCGACTGAACGACGTGTTGTTCCAGGCTTACGACAACCCGGACCGGTATGTGACGCTCGCACTCGCCGAGATTCGCCCGGACGACAACGGCGTCGGCGTGACGATGGCTATCGGTGGTCATCCCCACCCGCTCGTCGTGCGCTCCGACGGCACCATCGAGTCTCTCGGCGAGACCGGTCCGATCATCGGCTGGCGAGCCGGTGCGGCATACCACGACGCTGCGGCTCGGCTTGCTCACGGCGACCTGTTGGTGATGTTCACCGATGGGATGCTCGAAGCGATCGCCGGCCGAGGCGAGACCGACGATTCCACAATCCGAAAGGTGCTGGGCCCGCTCGCCGGATCAACCGCCAGCCACGTCGCTGATGCGCTCGATACCGCCCTCGGAGCAGACATCGGCGACGATGCGGCCTTTCTCGTCGTGCGTGCCACATGAGCGACGAGGCGCAACTCACCATTTCGATCATCGTTGCTG
>JAYUDQ010000047.1:0-2729 GCA_043739745.1 Acidimicrobiia bacterium
CGTGCGAAGCTCCATCGATGCCTCCGAGGCATTCCTCTAGACCAACTTCCGTATTGGACAGTCTAGTTCGATTCCTCGATAGTGCTCGCGACATTGCGCACCCGAACTCGGGTTAGCCTCGGTAGCCGTGCCCTGCCACCGGTGCAGCCCATCCACCTCACGGCAACCAGGAGGTCGTCGTATGCGTTCTACGTGGAAGCTCTCCACCCCCATCGCGGTCGTCGCGGCCGCGCTCGTCCTCGTCACGGCAGGGTGGGCAAGCACCGCACGACAGAGCTCGTCGACAGCGCTCCTGCGGATCGCGACGACGGCCGGAGTGACGACCTGGGATCCGATCAAGTCGTTCTCCACCGAGGTGCTGTACATGGCCAACATCTACGAGCCGCTCGTCTATGCGAACCCTGCCGGATCGGCGAAGCCGTTCCGGCCCGGGCTCGCGACGAACTGGGGTCGCAGCAAGGATGGGAAGACCTGGACGTTCACGCTTCGTCAAGGCGTCAAGTTCCATAACGGTGAGCGGCTGACCGCGCAGGCGGTCAAGGATTCGATCGACGCAGCCGCAAAGCGTGGCGGAGCGTCGTTCATCTGGTCGCCGGTCGACTCGATATCGGCCCCGAACGACTACACCGTAGTCTTCAACCTCTCGTACGCCGCCCCGATGACGCTCATCGCAGCGTCCGAGAACGGCGCGTGGATCGTCTGCGAGGAGGCGTTGAAAGCCGCTGCTGCAGACCCGAACTACTTCGAGTCGGGACGCGAGTGCGGGACCGGCCCGTACACGCTCAAGTCGTACGAGTCCGGGAGGCAGGTCGTGCTCTCGCAGTACGCCGACTACTGGGGTGGCTGGACGAGCAAGCAGTTCAAGAATGTCGTCTTCCAGATCACGCCGGAGGCGATCGTGCAGCAGCAGGCGCTCCAGTCCGGCCAGGTCGACATCGCCGGGTCGGTGCCGGTCGAGAACGTGGCGAAGCTCGCCAAGGACCCCAAGTTCGCCGTCACGCGGGATGCGTCGTCGCTCAACTACCTGGGCTTCTTCAACACGACGCGGCCACCGCTCGACAACCTGCTCGTGCGCCGGGCGCTCGCATATGCGATCCCGTACAAGGACATCATCACGGTCGGAGCAGGCGGCTACGCCACGCAGGCTCGGAGCGCGGTTCCGAAGGGCGTCTTCCCCTATAGCCCGAATACGCCGCAGTACACGACCAACCTCGCCAAGGCGAAAGCGCTCCTCGCGCGTGCCGGCCACAAGGGCGGGGGATTCAGCCTGGACCTCACCTACGCTGCCGAAAACTCGGCCGAAGGGCGCTTCGTACCGCTCATCAAGGACGCGTTCAAGAAGATCGGTGTCACGGTGAATATCAAGGCGCTCCTCTTCAACCAGCAGTGGAAGCTCGCCAAGGGCGACCCGACGCAGGCACAGGACATCTTCCTGTTGCTCTACTGGCCAACCTACAGCGACGCCGGCTCGGACAACCTGTGGTCGTTGTTCCACTCCAGCAAGAAGCCGTTTTTCAACCTGAGCTACATCAAGAGCAAGATCTACGACAAGCTCGTCGACGGAGCCGGCGAGTTGACGGCAACAGACAGGAAGGCGGCGCAGGCGATGTACGAGACGGCGATGGTCTCGCTGCACGGCGCCGCTGCGGGCTTCTTCCTTTACGACGCTGATGCCGTCTTCGTGTCGAGCCGTACGGTGAAGACCGCAGGCGCGCTCAACATCAACTACCCGTTCGTGCAGTTTATCTACCCGATGCAGCAGGCTGGCTAGGGAGATAGACCAGGTCGAGATCGAGGAGCCGTCGGATGCTGCGCTTTCTGCGTCGGCGGCTCCTCGCCTCCTTCCTGACCCTGTTTGGGATCACGACGATCACGTTCGCGCTCGCGCGGGTCGTGCCCTCGGATCCGGCAGCGGTGTACATCGGCCCGCTTGCCCGGCCTGACGAGATCGCCCGCGTCACGAAGGAGCTCGGGCTCGACCGCCCGCTCTACCACCAGTACTGGTCGTATCTGCAGGATCTGGTGCACGGGGATTGGGGCACGTCGCTCGCAACGAAGGAGCCCGTGCTCGGTGGCATTGCCGCTCGGCTGCCAGCGACCCTTGAGTTGATCCTCCTCGCGATGACGCTCGCGGTTGCCGTCGGCATTCCCTGCGGCGTCTACGCCGCCTACCGCAAGGGAAAGCTGCCGGACGCCGCGGCTCGCGTGGGCTCGGTAGTCGGGATCTCGATGCCCGTCTTCTGGCTTGGGTTGTTGCTCCAGGTCCTGCTGGCCGAGTGGTTGCACGTCTTGCCGGCGACCGGTCGACTCAGCCTCGAGAGATCGGTTCTCGACCCGATCACGAAGATCACGGGCTTCTACCTCTTCGACTCGCTCGTGACCGGCAATTGGGCCGGCTTCCGGGATGCCGCGAGCCACCTCATCCTGCCCGCGACCACCCTCGCCGCCTATCCGGCCGCATTGATCACGCGGATGACGCGGGCGGCAATGCTCGACGTCCTGGGCCAGGACTACGTGCGCACCGCCAGAACGTTCGGGCTCAGCGAGCGGCTCGTCCTTTGGCGGCTCGCGCTCCGTAACGCCCTGCCGACGACCCTGACCGTTTCCGGGCTCTCTCTTGCGTACTTGCTTACCGGGAGCTTCTTCGTCGAGATCGTCTTCAACTGGCCCGGCATCGGCCAGTACGCCACGAGTGCGCTCCTCAATCTCGACTACCCGTCGATCATGGG
>JAYUDQ010000048.1:0-2725 GCA_043739745.1 Acidimicrobiia bacterium
CGATGCCGAGTTCGTAGTGGCCGCGGCGATTGTTCTGCATGAGCGCGTGGCCGCAGATGATCACGCGCGCCGAATGGTCGCGATTCAGTCCGCGCATCGGGCGGAGTCTGGCCTTGAGCCGGCCATGGTCGCACTCGACGCGATTGTTTGCGTACTGGGCCGTGTTGTGGAACGCAGCCGGGATGAGGCCTTGGATCGCAGCTCGCAACGCTGGGCCCGATCCGTGACGACTTCGACCGGGGTCGCCATGCGCGCGGAGCGCTGTGGCGAAGAACCTGCGTCCTGTTCGGAGATCGCGTCGGGCGGAGACCAACACGTCGATGATCTGGCCGTACTGGTCGACGGCGCGATACACGTCTCGCCATTTGCCGGTGATCTTCACGTTTGCCTCATCGACATACCAGCGGTCGCCGACCAGGTGGGGGCATGGCACGGCCGCGTCTGCTCGGAGTGGGGTAAAGCGCCGCAGATACCAACGCAGCGCGAGGACGATGATCTCGGGTGGGAAGCGGAATCCTTCGAACGCCGAGCTCGGCGTTACGGGCACAGGACGGGAACGACGAGACCTCATCACGCAACACTCACCGCCGAACGCGACGACGCCCAATGCAACAGTTAGTCATGATGGTGGGGTCCAGCCCCGTTCTGGTCTGACCCGCAATGCAACCGGGCCCTTCGGGTGCCTTCGCACTGATCCGTCGACCGGGGTCCGGGGCTGGACGTGCACCGACCCGTCGGGCGGAGTGACCTCATAGGAGTCTCGCCTGACGTCCTAACTGTCCTGTCCGCCGTCGCGGCCGGTGGTGCTCTCCAACCCGACAAGGATGAGGAGCTCCACCACCATGCCAGACGAACGCATCGAAGTCATCGTCGGTGTCGACACGCATACCGACACGCACGCCGCGGTCGCGATCGATCAACACGGTCGACGACTCGACATCATCGAGGTCGAAGCCAACCGGGCCGGCTACCGCAAACTGCTCGCGTGGGCCTGCCGGCTCGGCGAACTATCGGCGGTCGGGGTCGAAGGCACCGGTTCCTATGGTGTGGGACTGTCCCGGTTCCTCACCAGTGTGGGGGTGATGGTGATCGAGGTTGGTCGGGTGAATCGTCAACACCGCCGCCGTTACGGCAAGTCCGATCCGGTCGATGCTGAAGCCGCCGCCCGGGCCGTGCTCTCGGGTGAAGCGAACGGTGTCCCGAAGTCGCGTGACGGGATCGTCGAATCGATCCGCACCCTGCACGTCGTGAAACGCTCCGCGATCAAGGCCCGAACCCAAGCCGCGAACCAGATGGCGAACCTCATCGTCACCGCACCCGACACAACCCGCGCCGAGCTCCGCGGTCTGTCCGCGTTGAAGCGGGCTCGACGTGCCGCTAAGTGGCGGCCCGGCACCGGCCACGATCCGGCCATCGTGACTCGACGTGCGATCCGGTCCTTGGCCCGCCGCTGGCTCGACCTCACCGATGAGATCACCGCCCACAACCGAGACCTCGACGAACTTGTGGCGCTCGCCGCGCCACACCTCGTCGCCGAACATGGTGTGTCACGCGACGTCGCCGCGAAACTCCTCATCGCTGTCGGCGACAACCCGGGACGCATCCGGACCGAGTCCAGCTTTGCCGCACTGTGTGGCGTCAACCCCGTCTCCGCGTCATCAGGCAAGACGAACCGTCACCGACTCAACCGGTCCGGAGACCGCCAAGCCAACAACGCCCTCTGGGTCATCGCGATGGTCCGCCTCCGCAGCGACCCTGCCACCCGTGCCTACGCGGACCGACGCAAGAAGGAAGGCCTCTCACACCGCGAAATCGTGCGATGCATCAAGCGCTACCTCGCCCGACGCCTCTACCCGATCCTCCTCGAAGACCTCGCCGCATTGACATAGGAGTATCAGAGCCCACCTGTTCGTCTCTAGCTGATTTCGGTGTGGAAGTATGGTGCGGCGGCGTCGGTTGCTGGTGTCGGGCGGTAGTCGATGCGGGCGTTGTCGACAAGGATCGGTTGTGTATGGACGCGCGATATGCGGCGGTCTTCGATTTCGACGTGCGCGACGAGTCCGTATGGCGGGCGACCGCTGTGAAAGCGACCAGGAGTGCCGAGCACGCCGTTACCGAGGCTGAAAAACACGGGTACTCCGCGAACGATTTCGACGTCTTGAGCGACGTGGGGATGGTGGCCGATGATGAGATCGGCTCCGGCGTCAACGATTTCATTTGCGAGGCGTCGCTGGCGTGGGTTCACTGCTCGGTAGTTGCGGCCCCAGTGAACCAGCACAACGCGTAGGTCGACGTTGTTGAGGGACAAGAGGTCGTGAGCGACGTTTCTTGTTCGTAGTTTTGCGGGACCGGGACGATCTTTGGTCGCATAGACGCCCTCATCCGCGTACATGCGATAGTGCTGCATGTACGCGACGAACCCGATGCGTACGCCGCTCACTTCCACGATGCAAGGTCGTCGAGCGTCGCGTCTCGTGTTCCCGGCACCGCAATGCGCGATCCCCGCAGCGTCAAGAGCCGCGATTGTGTCGCGAAGACCCGCGGGTCCGTAGTCGAGCACGTGGTTATTGGCCAGTGAGACGAGTCGTATCCCAGCGTCGGCGAGGGCGCACGCGGCTTCCGGCTTGCCCCTATACCAATACCGTTTTTTACCAGTGTCGTGCTTGACGCCAGGTTCCACACACTCGGTGAGTGGACCTTCGTGGTTGGCTACGACAAGGTCAGA
>JAYUDQ010000049.1:0-2716 GCA_043739745.1 Acidimicrobiia bacterium
AGTCCGCCGAGACCACTAGGACGGAAAGGACCGTAGTCTCGTGATCGTGCATCCGATCGAGCGCCTTCGCTACGTCGCCCGGGCCGGCGACGAAGGTCCGTCGCTGCTGGTGCGCGAGGCGGCGGGGGCGCTGGCTTCGTTCAGCAGGGATCCCGCAGCGCTCGTAACCGCCTGCCGCAGACTCGTGGACCGTCAACCGAACGCCGCTCCGATCTGGTGGCTAGCGGCCAAGGTGTTGGCCTCCGCCGAACCGGCTTCCGAAGCCTGGTCGGCCGCGCAGGAGATCGAGGACGACTCCACGCCGGACCACCTCGTCGATCTGATCCCTGCCGATGCCATGGTGCTCGTGTTCGGCTGGCCCGAGCTCTCGGCGCAGGCCGTGGCCCGAAGGGGGGATCTCGAAGTTCTCGTCGTCGATGTGTTCGACCAGGGGAGCGGTTTCGTGCGCCGTCTCGACCGCATGGGCTCGAATGCCGTGCTCGTCGATGAGCGCGGCGTCGGTGCGGCGGCCGCAAGTGTCGACCTCGTCATCATTGAAGCGCACGGCCTGGGCGGGTCGGGCATCACCGCGCTGCCGGGCGCTCGCGCTGCTGCAGCCGTCGCCCGCTCCGTCGGGACTGACGTCTGGGCGGTTGCCGGCATTGGCCGTGTGCTTCCCGGGCGGATGTGGACGACCTATGAGACCCGTCTCGACGACGCCGGCGACCCGTGGGACAACGACCTCGAGCTCGTTCCGCTCGATCTGATCACGGCGGTCATCGGCCCGACCGGTGCGTCGACGACGACGGAAGCGCTCCGCCGTGCTGACTGTCCAATCGCACCGGAGCTGCTCAAACCGCTGGACTGAGGGCAGGCGAGTCCTGCCGCGCGCGAAGTTGGCTCCGCGCCTGCCGGGGGCTCAGGATGCGGTGCGGACGAAGACCGGACGTGTGGTGCTCGAACGGGCCGGATCGAAGCGGTAGCCCAGGGCATCGAAGTCACGCAGCTTGCGGACCGACTTGATGCGGTTGCGGATGATCCAGCCCGACATCGCGCCCCGGGCTCGCTTGGCGAAGAAGCTCACGATCCGGGGATCGTCGCCCACTTTCGCGTCAAGGAACGCGGGCGACACCACGGGTACGTCGAGCAGCCCGGGCTTCACGGCCCCGAAGTACTCGTTGGACGCCAGGTTCACGAGCACCTTCGCACCCGGGCTGGCCTGTATATCGGCTTGGAGCCGCTCCGTGATCTCGTTGCCCCAGAATGCGTACAGATCCTTGCCGTGGCGGTTCTCCACCCGACTGCCCATTTCGAGGCGGTACGGCATCATCAAATCGAGTGGTCGCAACACTCCATAAAGGCCCGAAAGGATGCGAAGCGACTTCTGCGCATGGGTGAAATCAGCTTGCGAGAACGTGTTCGGAGCGTCCATGCCCATGTACACGTCACCGTTGAAGGCGAGTATCGCGGCCCGGGCGTTCTTGCGGGTGAAAGGACGATGCCAGTCTTGGTAGCGCTCGACGTTGAGCTGAGCCAGCGACGGTGAGATGGACATCAGCTTCTCGATCTCGCGGGCAGATTTCGTGGTCATGAGCCCGATCAGTTCGGCTGAGCGGTCGAGCATCGTGGGCTCGGTGAACTTCTTGGTTGCCAACGGAGTTTCGTAGTCGAGCGACTTTGCGGGAGATACGACGATCAGCACCTTGACGTTCTACCGCACCGGCAGCGGCAAGACTTGCGCGATGACCGTCCTGCGAACTGTTGTCGCCCGCAACTCCGCCGTGGCATCCGAGAACCGCATCCACAGTGACGACGTTGCCCGTCAGTACGGCTTCCGCGGCGGTCTCGTCCCCGGCGTCACCTCCTATGCCTATGTCGTCGATGCCGTTGTGGATCGTTACGGGCTGGGCTGGCCAGCCTGCGGGCGGATCGACATTCGCCTCCATACCCCGGTGTACGCCGGGGATACGGTTTCGGCCGGCTGTGCCGAAGACGGCACGCTCTCGCTCGTCGGGCCCGGCGGGATCAACTGCGTGACTGGCTCGGCCGGACAGGACCCGGTGACGAGGGGCAAGGTACCCGCCATCGACGCCGCGCCGCTCCCGCAGATGTCCGATCGTCTGCCGGCCGACGAGTCGACGCTCGTGCCCGGCATGGCGCTGGGCACGCTCAACCATGCGATCTCCGAGGATGCCCAGCAGCGCTACTTCGATTCGATCGGCATCGACGAGCCACGCTGGGCCGAGCACGGTTTCGTGCACCCGGGCATGCTGATCCTCGACGCCAACGGCGTGCTCGTGCGCAACGTCGTGCTCGGGCCCTGGATCCATGTCGGTAGCGAGGTATCGCTCCTTTCGCCGGTCGTATTCAACCGGCCCCTCGAGGTCCGGTCGCGGGTGACGGCCCGTTACGAGCGCAAGGGCCACCAGTTCGTCGAGCTCGATGTCGTCACGGCGATGGACGGCGTCGCCGTGTCCTACGTGCATCACACCGCGATCTACGAACCCCGAGTCGTCGGCTGACGGGCCGGTACTACCGCGATGTGCGCGCAGGGCGGAGGTCTCGCCGGCGGTGGGAAGCGGGCAGTACCGTGGCGTCGTGCTCGTTGAGATCTACTCCGACGTCGTGTGCCCGTGGTGCGCCATCGGCAAGGCCCGCTTCGAGAAGGCGCTCGCGCAGTTCCCCGATCGCGATCAGGTCGAAGTCGTGTGGCGGGCCTTCCAGCTCGACCCGACCG
>JAYUDQ010000050.1:0-2716 GCA_043739745.1 Acidimicrobiia bacterium
GACCGGATCCGCGATGGCAGGTCGTTCGCCACCCGGCGGGTCGTCGCCATTCAGCACGGCGAGGCCATCTTCAACCTCTCTGCGTCATTCCACGGAGAGGAGGAGGGCATCGAACATCAGATCCCGATGCCGAAGTCGGTCGACCCGCTGACGCTGCCGACATTCAAGGAACGCATGGCCCCGTATGCCGACAAGATGGGCGACTGGTATCACCGGCCCCGTCCCATCGACACGCGCTATGTCGAAGAGCCCAACCGCAATCGGTCGCTCGGCCCGCGACCGCCCCATCAACAGGTGTGGTTCCGACCCGACGGCGACTTGCCCGACGATCCGCTTCTGCATGCCTGTGTCGTCGCCTACGCGTCCGACATGTCGCTGCTCGACTCGATCCTGCTCGCCCACAACATCGCCTGGGACGACGACTCCTTCATGGGTGCCAGCCTCGACCATGCCATGTGGTTCCATCGGCCGTTCCGCGCCGACCAGTGGCTGCTCTACGCCCAGGAGAGCCCAGCGTCACACGGGGGCCGCGGGCTGGCCCGCGGGGAAATCTTCACCGAGGATGGTGTCCTCGTTGTCTCCGTCGTGCAGGAGGGCCTGGTGAGGGTGGTCAAGAAGCAGGCGCGCGGGTAGCAGGACGACGTCGGCCACCATGGCGTGATGACGAACCGTTCCCGTCGTCCCCTCACCGTCCTCCTCGGGTGCGTCCTCGCCGCAAACCTCTTCGGCGGCCGCGCCACCCCGGCGCCGGCGCAAACCCAGGGCCGCCTCGGGCTCACGCTGATCACCACCGCAGACACGCCGGTCGGCCTCATCAGCCATCCCGTCACCAGGGTCCGGTATGTGATCGAGAAATCTGGGCGGGTTCGTCCGATCACCGACGACGGCAGGTTGCTCGACCCTGCGCTCGACCTTTCGCAGTCGGTCAGCGACGGGAACGAACAAGGACTCCTCGGTGCCGCCTTCTCGAACGACGGCACGTGGCTCTACGTCGACTTCACCAATCGCGCCGGCGACACGCGCATTCGCGCCTACAGGTGGGCGAAGGGCGCTGCGGCAGCATCGGGCACCGATCTCCTCGCCGTCCCCCAGCCGTATGCGAACCACAACGGCGGGCAGCTTCTTGTCACACGCGACGGAGTGCTCTGGATCGGCATGGGCGATGGAGGTGCCGCAGGCGACCCCGACAACAATGCCCAGAACAGATCGCGGCTACTCGGCAAGATCCTGCGCATCCTTCCGACACCGACTGCTGCGAAGAAATACAAGATCCCGGTCGGCAACCTGCGCGGTACGGACGGTCCCCTCGGGGCATCGCGCGACGCCCCCGAAGTCTGGGCCTACGGGCTTCGGAACCCGTGGCGCTTCAGCATCGACGAGCGAAGGACCGTGTGGATCGGCGACGTCGGCCAAGGCGATTGGGAGGAGATCGACTCGCTCCCCGTAGCGACAAACAAGGCCAACTTCGGCTGGAGATTGCGCGAGGGAGCTCACGCGTTCAATGGCGGGGCAAAGCCATCCGGTGTGATCGAGCCGGTCTACGAGTACTCGCACAACGACGGCGGATGCTCCGTCATCGGCGGTTTCGTCTACCGGGGCGCGAAGATCGCTTCGCTGGTCGGCACGTATGTGTTCGCCGACTACTGCGCCGGCGACCTCCTCGGCCTCGATGCCGCGGCTCCGACCAGGGCAACGCCACTGGGCCTGAAGGTCAAGAGCCCCACCAGCTTTGGGCTCGATGCGACCGGTGAGCTGTATGTGACCTCAGAGGATGGCCCGGTGTACCGGATCGACCCGGTCTGAGCCGTTCCCGCTGGTCAGCGTTCGCCGACCTCGACGTAATCGCGCTCGTCGGCCCCGACGAAGAGCTGGCGCGGACGGCTGATCTTCTGCTCCGGGTCGGCCAGCAACTCCTGCCAGTGCGCCAGCCAGCCGGACATGCGGGGGATGGCGAAGAGCACGGTGAACATCTCCATCGGGAAGCCCATGGCCTGGTAGATGAGTCCCGAGTAGAAGTCGACATTGGCGTACAGCTTGCGGCTCATGAAGTAGTCGTCGTTCAGCGCGGCCTCTTCGAGCTTGAGGGCGATGTCGAGCAGCGGATTCGTGCCCGTCACCTTGAACACCTCGTAGGCCGTCTTCTTGACGATGGTCGCCCGGGGGTCGGAGTTCTTGTACACGCGATGGCCGAAGCCCATGAGACGGCCGCCCTGGCCGTTCTTCACGCTCTCGATGAACTTGGGCACATTGGACACGTGCCCGATCTCCCGGAGCATGCGTACGACTGCCTCGTTCGCCCCGCCGTGGAGGGGTCCGTACAGCGCGGCGGCCGCGCCCGCGGCAGCAACGTACGGGTCGGCCTGTGAGCTGCCGATCACCCGCATGGCCGTGGTGCCGCAGTTCTGCTCGTGGTCGGCGTGGAGGATGAACAACACGTCGAGGGCCCGGGCCAGGACGGGGTTGATCTCGTAGTCGCCGCCGACCTTCCACAGCATGTTGAGGAAGTTCTGCGTGTAGTCGAGGCCGTTGTCCGGATAGGTGGTCGGCTGGCCGACGCTGAAACGGTGGCAATACGCGGCGAGCGTCGGCGACTTCGCGATCAGGCGCAGGATCTGCTTCTCGCGGTTCGCGGGATCGTCGATGTTCTTGGCTTCGGGGTAGAACGTCGAGAGCGCGGCGAGGCCGGAGACGAACATGCCCATCGGGTGGGCGTCGT
>JAYUDQ010000051.1:0-7074 GCA_043739745.1 Acidimicrobiia bacterium
GCTGAAGCGCATGTCGCAGGTGCGGGTGGCCGCCATCCAGATGTCGATGTCTGATGTCGTCGACTCGAACGTGATCGCCGCAGACCGGCTCGTGCGTGCGGCGGCGGCCGACGGCGCACAGGTGGTGTTGCTCCCCGAGCTGTTCGAGGGTCACTACTTCTGCAAGGAGCAAAGCGCGGCCGACCTCCTGCGCGCCAGGCCCACCGAGGGTCATCCCACCATCGCCCATTTCAGCAGCCTGGCCGAAGAGTTGGCAGTGGTGCTGCCAATTTCATACTACGAGCTTGCCGGGACCGTTCGCTTCAACTCACTGGCCATGATCGACGCCGACGGCACGGTCATGGGCGTCTATCGAAAGAGCCACATCCCGGACGGTCCCGGGTATACGGAGAAGTACTACTTCACGCCTGGCGACACCGGGTTCAGGGTCTGGCCGACCCGCTACGCGCGCATAGGGGCGGGCATCTGCTGGGACCAGTGGTTCCCTGAATGCGCGCGTTCGATGGCGCTGATGGGAGCGGAACTCCTCCTCTACCCGACCGCCATCGGCTCCGAGCCGCCGGACCCCACATGGGACTCGTCAGCGCACTGGCGCCGGGTGATGTGCGGGCACGCCGGCGCGAACCTGATGCCGGTGATCGCCGCCAACCGGACGGGCACCGAGCAGGGTGAATCGTGCGCGATCACGTTCTACGGCGCATCGTTCATCGCCGACGCGACGGGCGCCGTCGTGGCTGATGCGCGGAGTACGCCCGAAGCAGTGGTCTCGGCGACATTCGACCTCGACGTGCTGGCCGCACAGAGAGCCGCTTGGGGACTCTTCCGCGACCGCCGGCCCGACCTGTACGGAGCGCTGCAAACGCTGGACGGTTCGTACCACTCTCGATGACCGGTCCCTGTAGGCCCGAGGTGCGGTGTTTCTGGAACAATCACGTCGTGCGACCTCTCCGACACTCCGACCGCTTCCCCACCATCCGCGCTGCTATCGGCGCCCGACCGTTCGGGATCGGTGCGGCATGAATCCCGTCACGGTTGTCACTGGAGCCAACTCCGGAATCGGCCGGGCGACCGCCGTCCACCTCGCCGGCCAGGGCCACGACGTCTATGGCACCGTCCGTTCGATCGACAAGGCCGGCAAGCTCCAGTCGATGGCGGAGAAGGCGGGTGTTGACGTGAAGCTGGCGGTGCTCGACGTGGCCGACGACGATTCGGTCCGCGAGGGGATGGCCGAGATCCTCGAGCGTGCGGGGCGAATCGACAACCTCGTCAACAATGCCGGCATCGGCGGCAACGCCGTCACCGAGGAATGCCCCGTCAGTCTCTATGCCGACGTCATGAATGTGAACTTCTACGGTGCGGTGCGCTGCATCCAGGCCGTGTTGCCGCAGATGCGGGCCCGCCGAAGCGGCTGCATCGTCAACATCTCGTCGGTTGTCGGCAAGGTCGCGGCAATCGCACAGCAGCCGTACGTGGCGTCGAAGTGGGCGCTCGAAGGGATGAGCGAGGGACTGGCCCAGGAGGTCGCGCTGCACGGGATACGTGTCGCCATCGTCGAACCCGGCGTCACGAAGTCCGCCATCTTCGCGAAGAACATCGACGCCCCCAACCAGACCGGTGCGTATGACCCGCCCTACGCACGCATGTTCCAGTTCTACGCGCGTGGCATCAACGAGGCCACCGATCCGGTCGAGGTCGGCGCACTCATCCACGAAGCGATCACCACCGATCATCCGAAGCTCCGCTATGCCGTGTCGTGGGGCTCAAAGGCCATGATCGACGGCCGGGAAGCGATGTCGGACGAGGATTGGGTGGCACTCGGAGCGTTCGCGGACGACAGCGCGTACTACGACGCGTTCGATCGGCACTTCGGGGTCGACATCCGGCCGTAGCACCGCCACTCTTCACCTGCTGACGCGTAAGTCTCGCCGTCAAGGCAGCTCCAGGATCGTCACCGTCCCGTTCGTGCCGTCGACTTCGATCAGGGCACCATCGGGGATCCGCTTGGTCGCATCGCCGACGCTCACCACGGCCGGGATGCCGAGCTCGCGGCTCACGATGACGGCATGGCTGAGGATGGCGCCAACGTCCACGACGACGGCCTCGGCCGGCACGAACAGCGGCGTCCATGCCGGGTCCGTGATCGGCGCCACGAGCACGTCTCCCGGACCAAGCGCACTCGGATCGGACGGGTCGAGGATCACCCGCGCCCGACCTCGGGCAACGCCGGGGCAGCCGGCGATACCGGTCAATACTTCGCCCGCCCTCACCCCAACGGCGGTGTTCTCGTCGCGCCGGGCCCAGGTCTCGAACGGCGGCACGCTGCCGTTGACGATGAACGGTGGCTCCCGTGAGGCGAGAAGGTCGCGCATGGCCCGGCGCTCGGCGATCGTTGCGGTGTAGCTGCCGGGACTTGCCACGTAGCCCTCGAGCTCGTCGATGGTGACGAACCAGAGATCGTCGGGTTGTCCACCGCTGCGCGCCGCGCATCGCCGCCCCAGCTCGCGCTGCATCAGGCGTCCGCCATGGATCACGTCGACCACCGTCGTCTTCGCCCGCTCCCGACCCTGCGAGTAAAGGGCAGCCGAGGCGACGAGCTTGCGCAGACGCTTCGTTCGGCGTTTCCCGAGCACGGCGGCGGCCTCGCGGATGGCGGCGTCGCGACCGGCAACCAGCGTGCGGTGGCGCGCCCGCGGGTCATGGTCGGGTGCGGCGAGGCGCATGCGATCGACCAGCGCGAGCGCGATCTCCGGGTTCGTCCCCCATGTCGGGCACGCGGTCTCCCACTCATTGCGGCCGCGGCTCCCGTGCACTCGGAGGAACGCCGCGAACTCGGTGCAGAACTCCGCAGCAGCCGGCTCGGCGGCCAGCCGCAGTTCAAGACCGAAGACGCCGGCATCGAACAGTCCGGTCAACTCGGGGTTGGCCGCGACCAGACGGCCGAGGTCCCACAGCCCATCGGACGGTGCCGCGGAAGCGATCTCACCCGCTCCAACGAGCAGACGCGCGACCATCGACGGATCCTTCAGGTTCTTCTGGCATGTCTGTGCCAAGAGTCCGACCGGCACACCGGCTTGCGCGGACACGATGAGGTGGTGTTCGAAGAGTTCGCCGCCGAACGCAGTGGACTCCGCCGCCGCATCGATCAGCTGGCGGTCTGTTGCCGTCGCCGGCTCTGGCAATCCGGCCAGCCATTCCTGCGCGCGCTTCGCGTCAGCGTCGAGCTGTGGCAGCGAAGTCGCCTTGAGGGTACGCAATCCGTAAACGAGGGCGGCAACCGAACAACGGACGTTCCGGTCGCCCTTCATCGCCGCGTATGAGGGTGCGCTCGAAGTACCCAGGAACTGCTGATCCATGTCGGCCACCTTCGTGCCCGGAGCCCGGATCGCCGCGACCCGGAAGGCCGAGAGGTTGAGGTACGTATAACCACCGAATGTGGCCCCGAACGCGGCCGGATCACCCGCCATCTCCTTCGGCCGGAAGAGCCCGCTGAACAGCACGCTGCGCTCGCCGGCGAGCTGAAAGGCCGTCCAAGAGGACGTGAAGCTGAGTGGGAACTGCACTTCGGGGAACACCTCGCCCGCGTTGCCGCGGGTGTAGATGGGAAACCGCTTGGACGGGTCGGTGCCCAGGTACCTGCCGTGCGCTATCGGTCGCCAGGGGTCGAGCAGCATCGGCGCATCATTCACGAAATCCGCATCGCCGCGCCTCGTGCTTTCGGTTTCCTTCGGAGCCGTAACCCGAGCGTCATGGCGGCTTGACCCGGCGATCGTCGAAACTGGCCCGATGAGCGACCTCACCGAGTTCTTGCACACGTTGATGCCACTGTGCGCGACCCTCAACATGCGGATGACCGAGACCACGCCGGAGCGCGTCACGATCGAGCTCGATTGGGCCGAGAACCTCTGCACCGCCAACGGCATGCTGCACGGGGGCGTCATCATGGCGCTGGCCGACTCGTGCGGCGGGGCGTGCGCGTTCGCCAACCTGCCGGCCAGCGCAGTCGGTACGTCGACCATCGAGTCGAAGACGAACTTCCTCGGTGCGGTGCGTAACGGCACGGTCACCGCCATCTCGACGCCGCTGCACGTCGGTGGAACGACGATCGTGATCGAAACGGACATCATCGATGCCACCGGTAAGCGGGTGGCCAAGACGACACAGACGCAGACGGTGCTGCGTCCGAAGGTCTGATGCCGAAGTGTGAGGTAGTGGCGCCGGAGCGGCGAGACTGACCGGGTGGAGCGAAGCGACCTACTCGTGATCGGAGGCGGCCCGGCCGGTGCGGCCGCGGCTGTCCGGGCTGCGAACGCCGGTGCCAAGGTGACGGTCTTCGAGAAGGGTGTCTACGGTCGGGACAAGGTGTGTGGCGATGGGCTCACCCCCCGGGCGGTCGGTGCGTTGCGGGAGCTCAAGCTCGGCGTCGAGGACGCGCATCGCATCGACGGGCTCCGGATGATCGCCGGACGCAAGGTCCGCGAGCTCGACTGGCCGACCACCTCGCGCTTCCCGGCCCACGGCGCAGTGTGGCCGCGGCGGCGGTTCGACACCTTCCTGATGGACGCCGCGGCCGAAGCGGGCGCCACGATGCTCTACGAGCACGATGCGCTGCCGATCCTCGAAGGCGAACGCGTCGTCGGCGTCTCGGCTGGCGGGCGTGAATGGCGTGGCGACATGGTCGTCGTCGCCGCGGGAGCGCAGGGCGCGGTGGCCCGCATGCTCGGTGCCGACCGAATTCCCGACGAGCCCTTCGGCTTGGCCATCCGCACCTACGCAGAGTCGCCCCGCCACGCCGATCGACACCTCGAGTCGTGCCTCACGCTGAAAGACGACCAGGGAACTCCGGTCCCGGGCTACGGCTGGATGTTCCCGGCCGGGGATGGCACGGTCAACATTGGCGTCGGCGCCCTCTCGACCATGAAGGGCTTCAAGAAGCTCAACCTCAACGCACTCCTCGAGAGCTATCGGGAGCTGGTTCGCGATTCGTGGTCGCTCGGCCCGAACCTCGAGCGGCCGCGGGCCTGGCGGCTCCCGATGAGCACGATGCGACGCCACGGCCCGGGGTGGGTCGCCATCGGCGACGCGGCCGGGCTCGTGAACCCGATGAACGGCGAGGGCATCGACTATGGCCTCGAGTCGGGAATGCTCGCTGCCGACCTGTTCCTCGACGACCCGGCCACGGCGCCGGCGCGGTACGACCATGAGGTCGGCGCTCGGTTCGACGCGTTCCTCCGAACGGGCCGCCGCTTCAGCTTTGTCATCGGCCACCCGTGGCTGCTGCGTCCGGGACTGCGCCTCGCGGTCGGCACACAGACGGTGGCCGACATCACGCTCGCGGTGATGGGCAACCTCGTCGACTCGGAGACGCCGGGTGCGGCGGGCCGGGTCCTGCGCATCGCCGACCGCACTCTGGGGCTGCTCGACCCGTTGCTGCGGCGCACGCGGGCTGCAGCCTGAGCTTGGCCGCTCAGTCAGAACCAGATAGCTGCACACCTCCGTATGACACACTGTCGTGGCATGAGCCTCGACCGCTTGAGCGTCACCGTCCCCGCCGAACTCGGTGCCGCACTCCGGTCGCTCGCCGAACAGCGCTCGGAGACCGTGTCGGCGATCGTGACCCAGGCGATCGAGTCACGGTTGCGGTCCGAGGCGCTGCGTGAGGCACTCGACGAAGCCGATCGGCAGTTTGGTCACGTGTCCCCCGAACTGGTCGACGAGGCGAGGTCGGAGTTGCTGCGGAACCGAGCGCCCGCTAGCCCGAAGTCACCCGCATCGGCCGTCGCGAGGGCGGTCACGAAGGCGGTTGCCTCCTCCAAGCCCCAAGGGCCGCGCAAACCGCGTTCACGCTCCGCGGCATGAGATCGCTCGTCGCGGCATGAGTCAGCTCGTCCTCGACGCCGGCGCGTTCATCGCGTTCGAACGCGGGGATGTGCGCGTTCGGCAGCTCCTCCTCGCGGCCGAGGCATTGGACGACACGCTCGTGACCGTGTCACCGGTGGTCAGCCAGGTCTGGCGGGATGGAGTCCGACAAGCGCTCTTGGCTCGGATCCTGCGTGGTGTCGACGTGCGGGCTCCAGCGCAGCCGGCGGCACGAGCCGCCGGCGAGCTCCTCCGAAAGACCGGCACATCGGACGTTGTCGATGCACTCCTGGCGGGTGTGGCGCGGCATGGGGACACGTTGCTCACCAGCGATCCTCACGATCTTTCGGCGTTGCTCTCGGCCGCGCGAATCCGGGCGACACTCGTCAAAGTCTGAGCGACCCGCGGCTGGCCGACCTGGCCACGGCGGACAACCGCCGCCATCGGCTCAGGCGTATTTCGCAAGCCCTTTCGGTGTGGGCACGAAACCGTGCTCCTTGAGCAACGCGACCAGCTCGTCCGGCACGGTCTCGAGCACCAGCCGCTTGAAGCGGACGTGTCGGTCGCGATCATCGTCCGAGCCGATCATGTTCGTAAGTGCACGTATCACTGGTCGTTCCCACTCCCCGTCGAAAGGTCGCAAGGCAACAGCGCTACGGCCGCCCTTCTCCAGGTAAAGGCTCGGCAGCCCGTCGGCGAGGAGCACGTAGGCACCCGCGGCGCGCTGCGGACCCTTCACCGGCCAGGGCAGCGCAACGCCGTACGCGTTGGCTGGATCGACCGCAGCAAGGGCAATCACCTCGGGCTCGGGCGGCGGTTCCCGGAAAGCACGCAGGCGATCGACCGCGCCCGGCACGGCGAACTGCGCGCCGCCCATCCCGGCCACGAAGTAGCCGCGCCGCACACGGCCGGCCTCCTCCATCGCCTTGAGTACTGGGTACATGCCCGCGAACCCGCCGGTGACGCCCTCGCCCTTGATGGCCTCTCGGGTGAGCACGCCATGGCGTTCGAGCAGTGTGACGGCCAAGGCATGCTGCCGTTCGGTTGCGTCGGCCCGGGCGCCGGCGATGCGTTCGCGCTTTGTGGTGGGGATGGTGATCGTCCCCACCGACCCGCCCGAAGCGCCAACCTCGGTGCCGACTTCGTGCACCACCGGGAGCTCCCGACCGAGCTCGCGCGCCACCAGCGACCAGCGCCCCTGCGCCTTCGGCGGGCCGA